>NZ_BAAGIQ010000054.1:0-15636 GCF_054658175.1 Alkalibacterium sp. s-m-28 | reverse complement strand
TTGATTCATAAGAAGACCTCTTTTCTGGATTTGTGGTTATCTCTAGATTAAGGGTCTTCTTTCTTTTTGTCTACTTTAATTTCTTGCCCTACTATTTTACTTTCCGACAACTATTTTACACATAGAAGAGTCGGTTTCAGCACGACGAATGGGAGTCTAAAGGAGTGGATAACTATGGAGCAAAAAAAGGTTTTTGCTGGTATAGATGTTGGTTCAACAACAATTAAACTGGTCGTTATGGATGAATGGAATCACGTACTATTTAAACGCTATGAACGGCATTATTCAGATATAAAAGATGCTGCCAGACGTTTAGTCGGTTTTGCTAGTGAGGTGTTTCACGATAATCCTCTCCATATGAAAGTGACCGGATCTGGCGGGATTGGTATTGCAGAAGCACTGGAAATCGACTTTATTCAGGAAGTGATTGCGTGTTCGAAAACAGTAGAGCATATGATCCCAGAAACAGATGTGGCCATAGAATTGGGCGGAGAAGATGCAAAGATTACCTTTTTCGGGGCATCGATGGAGCAGCGGATGAATGGGAGCTGTGCAGGCGGAACCGGCGCGTTTATCGACCAGATGGCGATGCTTTTAAATACAGATGCTGAGGGACTCAATGAACTGGCGAAAGGACACAAGAAGCTGTATCCGATTGCTTCACGCTGCGGGGTGTTTGCAAAGACGGATGTCCAGCCGCTGATAAATGATGGAGTCGCTCGGGAAGATATTGCTGCTTCTATTTTTCAAGCGGTAGTGAATCAGACCATTGCCGGTCTGGCATCTGGACGCAAAATTAAAGGGAAAGTAGCTTTTCTAGGTGGCCCCCTTACGTTTTTAAGTGAGCTGCGTCAGCGGTTTATCGAGACACTTAAAGTGAGCGAGCAGGATGTTGTTTTTCCTGAAGATCCACAGCTCTTTGTAGCAATGGGTGCAGCCTATGATGCCAAGGAGACCGAACCGATCTCTTTCAAAGAACTGCTTGAACAGTTGAGTGACGATACTATTCTTGATCTCAATCCCTCCGTTCGTCTGAATTCCTTGTTCAAGTCTGAAGAGGAACTGCTGTTGTTCAGAAAACGCCACGGGCAGGCTAAAATTGAAGAGCAGCCATTACGAACGTATAAAGGCATTGCCTTTTTGGGGATTGATGCCGGTTCAACGACGACAAAGGTCACTCTGATAAATCCTGAAGGAGAAGTGCTGTGGCAGTATTACGACTCCAATGACGGCGACCCATTGAATAAGACAATTAGTATTATGAAACAGCTCTACAGAGAAATGCCTAGAGACGTTTATATCGGCCGTTCTGTTACGACAGGATACGGTGAGGCACTGATTAAGAATGCCTTGAAAGTAGATCAGGGCGAAGTTGAGACTATTTGTCATTATAAAGCAGCTGAACGTTTCCAGCCAGGTGTGGATTTTATTCTGGATATCGGCGGTCAGGATATGAAGGCCATGACAGTTAAAGAGGGCGTACTGTCTTCGATTAAGCTGAATGAAGCCTGTTCCAGTGGCTGCGGGTCCTTTATTGAAACACTCGCCAAATCACTCAATTACAATGTGTATGACTTTGCTGATGCGGCGTTAACGTCTCGGGCGCCCGTTGACTTAGGTTCTCGCTGTACAGTCTTCATGAATTCCAAAGTGAGGCAGATGCAGAAAGAAGGGGCAAGTGTAGCGGATTTATCTGCCGGCTTGTCGCTTTCTGTAATTAAAAATGCCTTATTTAAAGTGATTAAAGTCAAGGATCCTAGGCATTTGGGAGAAAAGATAGTCTGTCAAGGTGGAACGTTCAATAATGAATCAGTTCTGAGAGCCTTTGAACTGATTTCCGGCCGGGAAGTGGTGCGACCGAATCTGGCTGGTCTGATGGGGGCCTATGGTTGTGCGCTGATTGCACTGGAAAGTTATACAGGAGAAGACCGTTCAACACTTTTGTCACTGAAGGAACTGGAAGAATTTACCGCTGAGAAGAAATTTACAAGGTGTACTTTATGTGCGGACAAGTGTGCATTGACCATGACGATTTTCAAGGACGGCAGACGATTTGTCACAGGAAATCGCTGTGAAAAAGGAGCTGATATGCATCTGAAAGGAAGAGAGAAAAAGGAACGCATTAATCTGTATGAGTACAAGTATAAGCGTCTGTTTGAATACAAGACACTGAACAAAAAAGATGCACCTAGAGGAGTCGTGGGCATTCCGCGTGTGCTGAATATGTATGAAGACTATCCGCTGTGGGCGACCTTCTTTAACCGACTCGGCTTTAGTGTTCAGTTATCCGGCCGGTCCAATCAGAAGTTGTATGAGGACGGCATTGATACCATTCCAGATGATACCGTCTGCTACCCCGCTAAACTGGTTCACGGTCATGTCAAGCAGCTGATTCGAAAAAAACCGGACTTAATTTTTTTCCCTTGTATCAATTATCAGCAGCAGGAAGAGCGGACAGCGGTCAATTCCTACAACTGTCCGATAGTCATCTCTTACCCTGACCTGATTTCTGTCAATGTGGATGAAATAAGAGAGGGGGCTGTGGATTACCGTCACCCGCATCTGAATCTGTTGAATGACCGTCATGTCATTGAGGTGCTTTACGAAACATTCAAGGACAAAGGTATTTTGAAGGATGAAATTAGAGAGGCCTATCTGCTTGGAAAGTCTGAGCTGGAATCCTTTAAAGGGGATATGAAAAATAAGGGAGAAGAGGCCCTTCATTACATGAAAGCCCATAATGAGCAGGGGATTGTTCTTGCTGGGCGTCCGTATCATGTGGATCCTGAGGTCAATCATGGCGTTGCCAATGTCATTAACGAAGAAGGTTTTCATGTGCTGACTGAAGACAGTGTCTTTCATCTGCAGGAGGTAGGAGAACTGCGGGTGGTTAATCAGTGGTCCTATCACTCCCGCTTGTATGCCGCAGCGCGCGTGGTGACGAAGTTTTCGAACATTGAAATGGTCCAGCTGAACTCCTTCGGCTGCGGCCTGGATGCGGTCACGACCGAACAGGTCCAGGACATTCTGGAGCAGTACGGAAAGATTCATACGGTCCTGAAAATAGATGAAACATCGAATCTCGGCGCGATTCGCATCCGTATACGCTCGCTCAAAGCCGCCATGAAAGAGCGGAACCTACAGCACATCAGACCTTTAAAAAAATATGATTTACCTGAAACCATCACCTTTACGAAAGAAATGAAGGACACACACACGCTTCTGCTGCCGATGATGTCACCGATTCATCAGACTGGGCTGATAGAAGAAGCCTTCGTTGCCTCCGGCTATAACGTTGTCCAGATCACTGAGGATACGGGGTCTGAAGGTGTGGACGAAGGATTGAAATACGTCAATAACGATGCCTGTTTCCCGGCAATCATCACAATTGGTCAACTGGTGGATGCACTGAAAAGTGGGCAATATGATTTGAATCATACATCAGTCATGCTCACTCAGACGGGTGGGGGCTGTCGGGCAACGAACTATATTCCACTCCTTGAAAAAGCGCTGAATGATGCTGGTTTTCCAGATACATCGGTCGTGTCCATTTCTGCAGGAAATAAAGGAACCCAGAAACAGGATGGTTTTAAGCTTACCTTGCCGTTGATTATGCGGACTTCCATCGCCAGCCTCTATGGGGATCTTTTCCAGAAAGTAGTCTACCGGACACGTCCGTATGAAGTCGTCAAAGGCTCTGTGGATGCCCTTCACCAGAAATGGGTTAGAAAAGTGAAGACCAATATTCATAATGGGAGCATAAGAGAATTCAATAAGAATATGAAAAAGATTATCAGAGACTTTGAAGCCATCGATATTGTGGACACCAATAAACCGAAAGTAGGTATCGTTGGCGAAATACTGGTCAAATATTCGCCGACAGCCAATAACGATGTCGTCAGATTACTGGAAAAAGAAGGATCAGAAGTCGTCGTTCCTGACCTGGTTGGCTTTATGAATTACAATTTATATACTCTGCAGTATAAGGCAGACCAGCTTGGCTTTTCTAAAAAGAATAAAGCCATTTCCCAGTTTTTGATTAAACTTATTCAGCTGGCAGAAAAACCGATGAATCAGGCACTTAAAGCATCGGAACGCTTTACACCTTTCCATTCCATCTATGACATTGCCGAGGGTGCACAGGCAATCACATCCATCGGGAACCATACCGGAGAAGGGTGGTACCTGACCGGGGAAGTCGTTCAGTTTCTTGAGAACGGTGTCTCCAATATCCTGATTATGCAGCCGTTTGGGTGCCTGCCGAACCACATTGTCGGCAAAGGCATGATGAAAGAATTCAGACGCCAGTATCCGCACGCCAATATCACAGCGGTAGATTACGATCCGGGTCTCTCCATCGTCAACCAGCTTAACCGAATAAAGCTTATGCTGGCCGGAGCTAACTAACTCATCTCTCAAGAAAAAACTGCTCTTGCACTTGCGTAGGAGCAGTTTTTTTGAATTGCAATGTCTTTAATAAGCTTGTCGATCGGTATATAAGTTGACAATTAACCAAGGAGGGTCTATACTTAATTTAACGATTACAAGTGTAAACTAACTGATAAATGTACGAGGAAGATATTATGGGATTATTAGTAGATGGAAAGTGGCACGACAAGTGGTACGATACGGAAAAAAATGACGGGCGGTTTATCCGAGAAGAGTCGCAGTTCAGAAACTGGGTGACAGCGGACGGCAGCGCGGGACCAAGTGGTGAAGGCGGCTTTAAGGCTGAAGCCGGGCGCTATCATTTATACATTTCAAATGCATGCCCATGGGCTAACCGAACCATGATCATGCGTAAACTGAAAGGCCTTGAAGACATGATTTCCGTGTCAGTGGTGCATCCACTGATGGCTGAACACGGCTGGACTTTTGAAGACGATGAAGGGGTCGTTAAAGATCCACTTATTGATGCGGATTACCTGTATGAAATCTATACGCATGTAGAACCGGAATATAGCGGTCGAGTTACCGTGCCTGTTCTTTATGACTTGAAGCAGGACAAAATCGTCAATAATGAATCATCAGAAATCATGCGTATGCTGAATTCTGCCTTTGACGAAGTGGGCGCCAAAGAAGGCGACTACTATCCTGAAAACTTGCGTGACGACATTGATGCCATCAACGACAGAGTTTACGGGGCCATCAACAACGGGGTTTATAAAGCCGGTTTCGCGACTAAACAAGAGGTATACAATGAAGAAGTAACTAAACTGTTCGAAGCGCTGGATGAAATGGAAGAGCGTCTTGGGAAAACTCGTTATCTGACAGGTGACCAGGTGACAGAAGCTGACTTGAGACTCTTTACGACACTCGTCCGTTTCGACAGTGTCTACTATACACACTTTAAATGTAACATCAGACGTTTAACGGATTACGACAATCTATGGCGCCTGACAAGAGAACTCTACAATATGCCTGGTGTTTCGGATACGATCAACTTCAGACATATCAAAGAACACTACTTCCGCAGCCATAAGAACATCAATCCGACAGGCATCGTTCCCGTTGGACCAGAATTGGACTTCAGTCTTTAAGTAAAATAAGGTAGCCTTCCAGACCGCTGGAAGGCTATTTCTTTATTTAACAGTTACTTCAAGCTGATCGATGGAACTCGGGGTGGGTTTTAGCCTTTTATTGCCCACTCAAACATGTTCAGGCTATGAGTGGGCAATGATTTACTGATTATTGTCCACCCAGATTCGGAGCTTACTTGAGTGGTGAAAAGACTGCAGATTATGGACAAGTGAAACTTACTTTTTATCTGAGTAGGCAGTAATTCAGAGATTAGTGACCACCCGGAATAAAAATCCAGTTGAGTGGGCACTAAAAAGAGAAGTATAGTTTTCGGTTAATGAACGATAATATTAATAAAAAATATACATCAATCCGATTGAAAACCTCTTTCATTATCTTTACAATTAGGTCAGATAATAGTATAGAGAAGAGGTGTTCTTTTGGATAATAAAGAAGAAGTACATAGAGAGCTGAAAGCATTTAAGCGCGGAAACTATGCGGTAATAATAGCTGCAGTAATTATTCTATTTATAGGTATTTTTCAAAGCAAAGAATTGAACGAAGTAGCCTTTATCCTTTTTGCACAAAGTGGGGCTCTTGTTTTGACTAGAAGGGACCAGTACTCTCGAATAGGATTTATTGTGTTGTTTATTATATGGCTGACTGCTTTAAGTGTGTCATTTATCAGTATAATATCTTAATATGGAAAAAAGCTGTTCGAAAAACATAAAGTAAAGCCTTTATACAATCGGGGGAGAGACTAATGAAAGTTACATTGACGAGACCAAAACGTTATTTTACTGGAAACAGCAAAGTGAAGGTCAGGCTGGATGGAGCAGTTGTCGCGGAAATAAACGGGGATGAGACCGTCGACATTGAGCTGACTAAACAGGAGCAACAAGCTGACGGTCAATCCTGGTGACACAGTCAAAATTAAGTTCAATAAGTGGGTACACTGGGAACCAGTTTTCACAGGACTTATTACTTTTCTTAGTCTATTCATCATATCACAGCTTCGCCTGCATAATTTTCTGGAAGAGTTCTCTCTCTGGTTGACTGGTGGAATAATTGCATTGGTAATCAGTATTCTGATCGTTATCCCCAACTTATTATTTGAAAAATATATCCTGTATAAGGAATAAGCACAACTTGTAATATTAGAATTAATTTGATACTTACATAAAAAGGAGAGATACAGTGCAGGTCAAAGTAATCAGACAGGAACATTTCTGGGAGAAAGGCACATATTTTTCGTTAAGGCTGGATGGCGATGTCGTTGGAAAAATTGCCAATGGAGAAACAAAGCACATTAACCTGAATAGGCGACAGTCTGTTCTTCAGGTAAAGCAGTACAGAATAAAAAGCAATAAACTCAAAATCAGTCCGGGAGATTGTGTCAGATTAACTATGAAAAAGTGGGCGCTATGGTGGCCGCTATGTATTGGGATTGCGGCTATCATTGGTACAGTTCTCAGCGAAATGATGCATGCAGACAGGTTGCTGGAATCTGGATCCAGCTGGCCAATTTTCATTTCTGCAGGAATTATCTCATGGGGAGTCATGCTGCTTCCTTATCTGCTATTTGATTCATTCGACTTATATAAGGTTTAACCACTAACGAATGAAGGGGAACCTCCACATGTTGTTTGAGCGCACACATTACTTATACATACAAAGTTCAGCAGTATAATAAGGAGGACTTCAGAATGAACACGTTGATCCTATACGGGAGCAAGCATGGCTGTACGGAGACGTGTGCTCAAATGCTTGTAGACCGTTTAAGTGGAGAAGTCGATAGAATCAATGTCAATCAGAAGACTGACTTGGATCTGTCAAAATACGACACGGTAGTTGTGGGGAGCCCTGTGTATGTTGGTCAGATACTGAAGGAAGTAAGAGCCTTCACCGATATACACCTCAATGAACTGAAAGAAAAGCGGCTGGGTCTTTTCATCTGTGGGATGCAGGAAGAGCATACGTTAAGAGAACAGCTGGAGACCAATTATCCGGAGGAGCTGCGAGAGGCTGCGCTGGTGAGGGCGTGTTTCGGAGGAGAATTTCATTTCGATACGATGAATCTTGTCGAAAAAATGATCGTCAGAAAAGTAGCTAAAGTTAAGCAGATGTTTCTGAAATCAGAGAAGAGACAATCAGTGCGTTCGCCCATACGATGAATGACAGTCGCGAAGTAATCGAACAAAATTAATCAATCAACAGAATGAGCAGGTGTATCTATGTTTTTGCATGCAGTAACATTTCCTTCAAGTGAAGCTGAGTTTTCTTTTTTCATTGAGATCAAGCGCAAAGTCTATACGACTTTTTATCCCTTTCAGGTGCTGTCCGGAAAACAGCTGGAGCGAATAGACTGTGTGCCGATCACGATTCTTTATGGCGGCAACGGGTCCGGGAAGACGACTGCTTTGAATGTCATTGCTGAAAAGATTGGAGCAGAACGCGATGCCTTGTATAACAAGTCGTCATTCTTTGAAGACTACCTTGCATACTGCAGCATTGAGCCGGCCTCTGACGAACCGGATTTCAAGCGAATCATCACTAGTGATGACGTATTTGATTATGTGCTGACATTGCGGTCGGTTAATGAAGCCATTGATGAAAAAAGAGAAGAGATGTTTGAGGATTATCTGGAAACGAAATATGCCCAGTTCCAGTTGAAGTCATTGGATGACTATGAGCAGCTGAAAAAGATGAACGAAACCAGACGAAAAACGCAGTCTCGATTTGTTAGAGATAATTTGATGAACAATATAAGAGAACAGTCCAATGGGGAAAGTGCCTTCAAGTATTTTGTAGATAAGATAGAAGAGAACGGGTTGTACCTGCTCGATGAGCCTGAAAACAGTCTGTCCCCTGAACGGCAGCTTGAGCTGAAAAAGTATATTGAGGACTCGGCCCGTTTTTTCAACTGTCAGTTTATTATTTCAAACCATTCACCGTTCTTTCTGGCGATGCAAGGTGCTAAAATAATCGATCTGGACTCAGAGCCGGCAACTGTCAGAAAATGGACAGATCTGGGAAATGTCCGGACATACCAACGATTCTTCGAGGAACACCGTGATGCGTTTGAATAAAAATATTCACGAGTACAAAATACTCTCTTTGAATAGTAGAAAAGAAGCCAGCTGAACTCTTTTAGAGCTGCTGGCTTCTTTCCTGTGATAATGTATTTTATCAGATACATTATATGGATAGTGCTTTTATTTTAACCTAATTCACTGTCTTCTTTTTCTCTAATTAGTCCTTTTAGTGCATCTTTTGATTCAGGAGGATTACTTAAAACATTCCTGACTTCATCAAGATCGGGGTCCACATTCCAAGTCAGGATGCCGACGGGTTTATTGTCTTCAAGATAGTAGACGACCTTGCCGCCATCCACTTCGTCAATGTAATAATCAAGCTCGGGATCTAGCGTACCGATTGCTTTCCAAGAAATATCAAAGACCATTGAATAGAAATAAGGGGTATAGTCATAAGGCTCCTGAGCACCAGCCATATTTTTTCCTGCAGTAGTGCCAGATTTACGAGCATGGTCCACATGTTCAATACGATTTCGTCCAAGAATTGGGTCTGGGTAGTAGGCAATATCTCCTGCAGTGAATATGTCTGGATCAGATGTTCTAAGGTATGTGTCAGTTACTACCCCTTCATCAACTTCAAGACCCGATTCTTCTGCAAGCTCTAGTAAAGGTTTGACACCAAGACCTAATACAATTGCATCTCCATACACTTTCTCACCGTTATCAAGAGTGACTACTAGGTCGTCGCCATCTTTATCGTAAGATACAGCTCGAGTTCCACTAATCAGCTTGATGCCATGATTTTTATACGTGTTCTCGTATTCTTCGGCTAGTTCTTTAGGCAAACGATTGTCACTAAGTGTATCCTGGGGATAAATAAAAGTGACCTTGGTGTTATTCAGTGCAAGGTTAGCTGCTAGTTCAGTACCAATATAACTACCTCCAACGACTATAACATGATTGCCAGAACCTGAAATACTTCTTAAAGTGCGATAGTCATCGAATGTTCTGAACGCAAGCACGCGAGAATCATCGGGCCCCTCAATGCGTTGTGGCTGTCCACCAGTTGCCAGAAGCAATTTTCCGTAACTGAATGTATGGCCATCGCTGGTCCGAACTGCTTTGTTTTCTTTATCTATAGAGACAGCAGTGGTCTGAAGAAAAATCTCTGCACCTGTCTCTTCGGTATGAAAGGGAACATCTTCTTCTGTAAAGTCATCATCTATCCATATTTTTTTAGTTAGAGCAGGTCTAGTATAAGGTGAATCATTTTCTGAAGAAATAATACCAATCGTTCCATCTTTATCAACTTCTCGGATTCCCTTGGCTGCAAACCCTGCTACTGTTCCTCCACCGACCATTAGATAATCAAAATGTTTTACTGAATCTTGTGTCATCTGTGCGTTCTCCTTTATCGTTTAGTGTTATATTGTTGCTACTGAACCACCATCGACGCGGTAATTGGATCCATTTACAAAAGATGCCTTATCTGAACATAAGAATAAAATCACTGGAGCGACCTCTTCAACTTTTCCGCGACGCTTCAGTTCAATATGCGGGCGTTCCTCGTCAAGGAAGGACTCAATGGCTTCTTCAAATGAGACACCCAGTTTCTCTGACCGTTTTTCCATCATCTTATCGGTCATTGGGGTTTCAATAAAAGCTGGAGAGACAGTGTTGACGAGCAGTCCTTCCGTGGCATAGGTTCTGGACAGTCCTTTTGAAAAAGCCAGGATGCCGGCTTTGGAACAGTCATAGGGCAGTTCGTCCTTGTATGGCTGAAGCCCATTTTCGGATGAAATAAAGACGATTCGTCCCCAGCCCTTGCTTCTTAAATCAGGTAGGAATTCCCGGACGACACGTACCGGTCCAAGCAGATCATCTTCGATCGTCTGTACCCAACCTGCATCATTGATTTCATGAAAGAGTCCTTGGACACCGACCGTTCCAGCATTCTGCACTAGAATATCGATCTCTCCAACCTCCTCTTTTATGTAATCATGTAAGGCTTTCAGATCGTCTGCATTTGTTATATCTGCCGGGTAGGAATAAAGGGTGGCTTTAGAATCAAGCCAGTCTATGGTCTCTTTCAGTTTTTCTTCATTGATGTCAGTGAGTACGACAGTTACACCTTCTGCCAGAAACAAGCGGGCCGTTTCTTTACCAATACCGGCAGCAGCTCCTGTGATCAGTGCAACCTTGTTTTTTATCCCTAAATCCATGATAAATCCCTCCTGTGAAATCTGAATTTTTTTGATAGCGATTAAGTCTCGTTACTGTAAAGGGTACTCCACACATGTCAAAACTTCAATTATAAGGCTTGACCTCCAGGCTAGGACTTACTAAGTCTAAGTGAGATTAAGCTTTTTGAAATAAACTATACACCTTTCTGAAATAAAGGAGTACTGATCGGATTTTCTACTTAGAAAAAAGCAATACTGTAATTAATGAGAGAACATTAGAATGCCGTTCTGTGGTATTCTATAAGTAAAGAGAGAGGTTGTTTCAGAATAGATAGATAACAGGTCGAATCCGTTCAGAAGACTGATATTAGGAGGAGAGTGTTATGTCTATAGATAATAAATGACATCACATGAGTGTGGAATCCATCATGGAGTCTTTTGGCACCGATAAGCAGCAGGGGCTGTCATAAATGCTGTGATCGGTTATATTCAGGAGAACAAAGCCGAAAAAGCGCTGGAGTGTATCCGTAATCTTCTGTCACTTCAGGCTACTGTATTAAGGGAAGGGAACAGGGCAGAAATCGATTCAAAAAACCTTGTGCCCGGCGATATCGTTCTTCTGAAAGCCGGAGACAAAGTTCCGGCTGATGTGAGGCTCTATCAGGCTGAGCGTCTGAAAGCAGAAGAAAGTCCTCTGACTGGTGAATCAGCCTCAGTCGAAAAACAGACAGCCGCATTGCCAGAAGAAACAGTACTCGGAGACCGGACAAACATGGTTTTTTCAGGAACATCTATTTCTTCCGGGACAGCTAGAGGAATTGTCGTCGCAACAGGTGAGGATACTGTAATCGGTCAGACCAATCGAAGCATGAAAGAAGTAGAGGACATGAAGACGTCTCTCCTCCAGCAGATCGATACGTTCGGTAAGATGATTTCAATCGTCATTCTGGTTCTGGCTCTTGTATTGTTCGGCTTCAGGCTGATTATTCATGATTACGAACGGGAAGAGCTGCTTCTGTCAGTGATCGGATTGAAAGTGGCGGCCATACCGGAAGGACTGCCGGCTATTCTAACAATCATCCTGGCATTGGGTGTACAGACGATGGCAGACAAGAAAGCAATCATGCGGACTTTGCCGTCGGTTGAAATGTTCGGAGCGGTCACGGTGATCTGTTCAGATAAGACAGGTACTTTGACAAAGAAATGAAATGACAGTGAAATCAGCCATTACCCGTGATAAACTTATTGATGTAACCGGCACGGGCTATAAGCCTGAAGGTGAACTGATTGATGAGGAAACTGGCAAGCAGTCCGACGTCAAAGGGTAGTGGCTCGTCAGAGGAGATCCGATGGAAGGCTGTCTGATTACTTTGGCTAAAAAAGCCGATCAAAAGAGTGAATCTCTGGATCTTCCATCTTTTCAATGTGAGAAATGAGCGGCATTTCAGCTTGAACAGGCATTTCTTTGATAATAAGGCAGCCTTCATTGTTTCGGCTCTGCTTATCCTGTTTCAGCTCGCTGTCACCTATGTGCCATTTTTAAGCGAGGCCCTCGGGTTATATCCGATAGAAGCGATCTACTGGCTATTCCCTATTGGGCTTGGACTGATCGTCTTTATCGTAGTGGAAATAGAAAAATATCTGACTCATCATGTGTTTAAACGAAAATAAAAAGGTAAGGGAAGCCCTTCAGGAGGACAGCTTATGTACAGACATAAAAATGAACCGGTCGATGTAGTGATCGTCGGAGCCGGCTTGGCAGGGTTATCTGCCGCAGTAAAAGTGAAGGAAAATGGATTTTCATTTAAAGTGCTCGAAGCCAGCGATCGCGCAGGCGGAAAGGTCTATACCGAGTTTTCTGAAGATGGCAAACGATTCTATGAAAAAGGGGCTCAGTTTGTCAACAAGGATATGACAGAAATGATCAGCCTGATCGAGGGAGCCGGCATGGAACTGAAAGACACGCGCCTGGCAGATGAGTCGATCGTTATCAACGAGAAAAACAAGAAAGCGATCAATTTCAGCATAACTGAAAATCAGGAGCTGCTGAATGATTATGAACTTGAAGAACACTCACCACTATCAACAGTTTTAAGCCAGTCGATAGAAGACAAGTGGGAACAGAAAATGCTGAAGAGTTACATTGCTGCTGAAACGACTGTAAGCAGTGACTATATCAATGCCAAAGCAGCAAGAAAACTGATCAGCCGGATCACGACGCGAGAAAGTGAGCTTAAATATCAGGCCAGCGGTCCCTTGAATAATGTGATTACTCATTTGACAGGTCAATTGGGTGATGCGATCTATTATCACGAGCCGGTAATTTCAATCGATAAAATCGAAGAGACCTATCATATTAAAACTGAACACGGGAATACGTTTGAGGGACGTGCACTGATACTGGCGATTCCACCGACCGTGGCCAACCGTATCGACATGCCGGAATCTCTTCAGAACCACTTCCGTGAAGCTCTGGACAGCTTCCTGGATGGCTCAGTCATCAAACTGACTTTCCTGTACGACGAAGATTTCTGGAGACATCATAAAGTTGGTGGAAAAGAGAAGAAGGTATTCGGTGTCATTTATGTTGGAAACGAAGGCGTCAATGTCATGGACTCATCAAATGGTGAAGATGAAAACCGTCTGACGATGTTCATTGGTGGAGACAAGGCCAAAGATCTGGTCAAAGTTCCCCCGCAGGTCAGAGAGAATTTCGCTCTGGATCGCCTGATTGATGTCTTTGGGGAAGAGGCAGAAGGCTATAAAGATATAGAAGAAAGCATCTGGGTCGACTCGCCGTACACCGGTGGGGGATACGGTGCGATGGTGCACACTGAAGGCAACGAGGATGCAGATGACTTCCTGGGTGTGCCTTTTGAACAAGTTGTGTTTGCCAGCACTGAACTGGCGCCTCAATTCCCACACTTTATGGAAGGAGCTATCCGCTCCGGCAAGCAAAGTGCAGAACGACTGATCGAGGCAATGGGAAAATAAAGCAATCAACGCACTAATAAAGATGAAGAGGAAGACACTGGCCCGCGGGCCAGTGTCTTTTCGTTACTTCAAGAGATGAGATGGGCCAAATACCGGGACTGGATGCGTGCAGAGACTGGAATGATCAGGCGAATGCCTCATATTAGTCGTATATGAGGTGTTCAGCATAGTAAAAGAGCAGCGAATCGCTCATAACTCTGTGATATGAGGCACTCGTCTAACTAAAACAGGTATGAATGCCTCATAAACACAACTTATGAGGCATTCAACCGCACCGACAGCTACTGAGAGATGAACCTGTGTCTGTTAAATATTTTTAAGTAAATTAGTTATTGAACAGTACGGCACGACGCATCTGGATATAAAAAAAGGAACCCGGAAGCTATATGCTGGGTTCCCATCATTAGTAAAATCTTTACAGTTCTGATACTTCTGGAACTACATCATCTTGTACAGCAGGGACGTCTTTAAGGAAGTATGTGGCATATACTTTGTCAATAATCAAAGCGAGCGCATTGTCACCCGAAACGTTTGCGGCCGTGCCAAAACTGTCCTGAGTGATATAAAGTGAAATCAGCAGGTTGCCCAGAGTACCAGTCGGATCGATGCCGACCATATAGACGAATGGCAGGGAACTCATGATAGCTCCCCCCGGTGCTCCCGGAGCGGCAACCATGGCAACTCCTAGAGTGGCAATGAAACTGGCCATAATACCGAACCCAAACGGCATGTCGAACATCAGTAGTACAGCTGTCACACAGGACGTGATGGCCACCATGCTTCCCATGAGGTGGATCGTGGCGCTCAAGGGAATGACGAATTCACGAATTTCTCTGGATACTCCATTTTTACGTGCACATTCCATATTGACCGGAATCGTTGCAGCCGATGACTGTGTCCCTAAGGCAGTGAAATAGGCGGGAATCTGATTTCTCATAAGTGTGAGAGGATTTTTCCCAGTGTATAGGGCTGCCAGTACGAACATGATCGTAATAAGAAGCAGCTGGAGAGCAATCACGATCAAGGCGACACGCCAGAATACGGATAGTAATGAAAAGACCGTTCCAGTATAGCTTAGATTTAGAAAGTTACCGAAAATAAAAACGGGTAGTAGCGGAATAATGACAGATTTCAAAATTAGTGTAATGATTTCCCCGAAATCATTAAAGAACTGGTACATGGTTTCTCCTTTGCCATCTTCACGCAGCCATGAAATAAATATGCCAAAAAGAAAAGCGAAGACGATAGCCGATGTAACACCGAATAATGGATCGAGCGGCAAAGTAAATAGTGGTTCCAAGGCAGCAGTTTCTTCCTGTACAGTGTCTCTCACCGACGCATCTATAAAGAGCGGAAAGAGTGAAGACGCCAGGAAATAAGCGATGAACCCAGCGATCAAAGTCGATGAATAGGCAAGCAGGGCATTAAGGCCTAAAAGCTTTCCTGCCCCTTGTGAGATATCTGAAATCCCTTTGACCACATACCCTACGATCATCAATGGAATAATGAAAGACAGCAGACTGCTGAACAGACTTGATACAGTGACTGGGATCTGCAGAATAAAGTCAGGTATGAACTGGATCTGACCGACAATAACCCCCAGTAGAATAGCCAGAAGCAGTTTCGGGACCAGCCCGAACTTAAGTGAATGCATCTTTTTCATAATAAATTCCTCCCCTAAATTTTGTCCTTTAAAGACCTCTATTTTTTCCTCCTAAAAAGGATGGTCTGACTAGTATACTATATTAGGAAACAATTAGAAATATAAAAGTGGAAATTGTATGTGTCAAGACTTTGGCGGAAACTTTTTTTCTAGAGATGGTAACTCTTCAATTTTAATATTAAAATGGCTCATTCTGTGTGTTTCATTACCCAAACATTTTCTTCAGTTGTCCCATTGGACT
>NZ_BAAGIQ010000053.1:0-15764 GCF_054658175.1 Alkalibacterium sp. s-m-28 | reverse complement strand
GCTAAGACAATTGATTTGGAAGAGATGGAAGAAAGTATCCACTCGATATAGAAAATTAAAACAACTGGGGATAGAACACGATGATGCACTCAAAATGGCTGGTAGCCGAAAGGCTTACTGGAGGCTCGCGCGAAGTAAAACTTTACATCGTGCCATAACAAATAAGAAGCTCGAACAGTGGAGATTAAAAGATTTAATACTACTGTATGAACGTTAGAGATATTCAAGTTATTGAACCGCCGTATACGAGAACCGTACGTACGGTGGTGTGAGAGGTCGACTAGTCAATTAATGACTAGTCTCCTACTCGATATCTCCAGTGTGTATAAATACCAGCGTTCATCACATTTGTGCCAGGCAGTTCAGCTGATCGGAAAATTTACAATCAGAATCAGCGAGATAAATCTGACTAATGCTCAATCAGTTCTGTGGCCGAACAATGGTAAATACTTTTCCTATTTCAGAATAGGCATTTCCAGACAATCGAGCCACTGGTTCAAGGTGTTCGGGGAGGATATATTCCTTCTCAGAATCATATACGGCTGGATCGATGTGCACATCGGTCACTTTAAGAAGGAAGTGGTCGGTTACAACCTCTCCAGATTCGTCTACGATGGGAATATGCTGATACAGAGTGGTTTCAAAGCGGATCAGGGCTTCTCTGATTCCAGGGACTTTAACGGACGAACTGTCGACTAATGAGAGATCTGTCCGGTCCAGCTCGCTCTCATCAGAGGCAAGAGGAGCAGATGTCTCATTCATATCTGTAGTTAGTGATTTACTCACGATATGAACGACAGCTTCTTTCTGATCGATGATGTTCAAAGCTGTGTCTTTAGCTTTTCCGTTTGAGCGCAGGATAGAGACAGTAAGAAGTGGGATCTGATTGGACGCTACACTAAAGAAACTGAAGGGGGCAGCATTAACAATGTCATCTTCTTCATTAAGTGATGTAATCCAGGCAATTGGTCTGGGAATTACGCTGCCGGTTAGAAATTTATACTGCTGTTTGGCAGATAAGTCGGATGTTTTAAAATGATGCATGAGGGAGATACTCCTTTTCGTAGTCATAATGTAATGGTACTTAGTTAAGTATATTCTGAATTCAAGATTCTTTCCAGTTTTTGAACAATCCTCCTGTTTTGAGACCTATAAATGGCAAGAAGTGATAGAGCCGATTTTTGTATATCAAATTCTGAAGAATAAAATCAATACAATAAAAAAGAGAGGGAACGCCTCTCTTTCAAATGAATTGTTTGTATCAGGATCAATCGACTTATACGAACTGAACGCAGATGACTTCAGGGGCGTAGACATCTTTTTGAAGCAAGGTCAGGCTTCCATCAGAAGCGTCTCGTTCAAATAAAGTCAGGTTATCAGTATCCTGGTGCCCGACGACGACATAAGATTCCGTTGGGTCCAGATTAAAGTCACGTGGAATCTCTCCTTCAGTCGGTACATAGTCATTCAGCGTCAACGTACCGTCCACATTGATAGAAAATATGGCAATGGAGTCGTGTCCGCGGTTTGATGCATAAACGAATCGGCCGTCTGAAGAAACTCTTATCGCTGCTCCACCGTTGAAAGCTGTATGGTCTTCAGGAATAGAAGAAACTGTCTGAAGGTGACTGAAAGAGCCGTATTCAGAATCGTAAGACAGAGTCAGAACCTCACTGCTAAGTTCTCCAAAAACGTAGGCAACAGCTTGATCAGGATGAAAGGCTATATGACGCGGCCCAGTTCCGGGAGCTGTTTCAAAAACTGCCACTTCTGTCAGCTCATTATTTTCTGTAAGAGAATAAGTGTAAACTTGGTCTGTTCCGAGATCACAGGCCACCAGATACTTCTTGTCTGGAGTCAGATCGAAGTAGTGAGCATGAGGGCCATCCTGATTTTCATGGGCGGATCGACCTGAATGCACTGATTTATCCAGTAGTTCCAGTTTGCCTTTATCAGAAACTTTGATGACAGCAACTTCTCCTTTATGATAATTGGCAGTATAGAGGAGCCCCTTATCTTCATCATAAGCTACATAACAGGGAGGAGCGCCTTCTTCGAGCCATTCATCTACAAGCTCATATTCACCGGAATCGGACTGTTTGAATGAAGCAATGCCACCTGTTCCGTTATCCTTTTTGGTAACAGAAAACAGCAGGCTGTAATCCTCAGATCCGTCAAGATAAGTTGGGCTGCCTAACGAAGCTTCATGCTTGAAGTTCCCAAGCTGTTTTGTTTCAGTGTTGAGTTCTATGCTGTAAATCCCTTTACTTTCTCTTTTGGTATACGTTCCCAGAATTAATTTATCAGTCATTCAGGGACCTCCTTCTTAAATTAGGTTCTTAAATAAGTATAACAAACTATTTACTGACCGTGAAAGAAAAGAGCATGTCTTCGAATAATATTTTTCAGTAATTTAGATACCTAAAAATATATAGAATATGCTAAACTGATAGTGTAGACAGAAAGGAGCGTGGGTATGGACAAGGATCTGAATGAGAAAAAATCGAGCCAGTGGAGTAAGACCTGGTTCTGGAAAAGAGTCATCAACAATAAAATAGTTTCAGGCTTAGTCATAACTTTTCTCCTGTTTGTCAATATTTATATGCTCACCCGTATCTCCTTCATCTTCAGACCTGTAGGCATCATTTTAGAAATCGTAGGTCCGCCGCTTATTTTCGCGGTCATTTTCTACTACCTGTTAAATCCGATCGCCGACTGGCTGGAGAAAAAAAGATTTTCAAGAAACACTGCCATAGCCTTCATGTTCAGCATGCTCATCCTGCTGATCGTAGGGGGCATTAACTTCATCGTACCGATCATCAGAGAACAGCTTAATTCTCTGATAACCAACTGGCCCGTTTACTGGAATAACTTGATGCTTCAGCTTGACAGTCTTTTGAATACTCAGGCCTTCACTGACTTTATGGATCAGCTGAGCGAAACAACGGTACTTGAAACAGTGACTAATCAGACGACGAACTTACTGAATGTAACAATGGGGAGCATAGGTTCATTCATTGGTACAGTTACTCAAGTCTTCATAACTTTGTTTACTATGCCATTTGTTCTCTATTATCTTCTGAAAGACGGGGAAAAAATACCGCCTTTCGTATCTAAATACATTCCAATTCAGGCTAGAGAAAAAACCAATCAGCTTTTCTCGGAAATCAACAAGCAGGTCAGCTTCTATGTTAGAGGCCAGCTGATCGTAGCTATTTCAGTTGGTTTCATATTCTGGATCGGTTTCACCATCGTGGGACTAGATTTTGCGCTGACACTAGGTGTTTTTGCAGGGTTTCTGAATCTGATTCCTTATCTCGGGTCATTTGTAGCGAGCATTCCTGCACTGATCATCGCTATCGTCGATTCACCTTTTATGTTGTTCAAAGTTCTGATTGTTTTTGGGGTAGAGCAGATTCTGGAAAATCGGATCATCTCGCCTCAGATCATCGGGAACACATTGAATATTCATCCGGTCAACATCATCTTTCTGCTTCTGATTGGTGGAAGGCTATTCGGTCTGATGGGAATCGTATTCGGTATACCGGGATATGCAATCATCAAAATTATCGTGTCCATGGCATTTGACTGGTACCGCGCCACTACAGGATGGTATGACGTAGAAGAAGCACCTGTCAATACACAGGAAGCGCTTGTCAAAGTGAAAAATAGAGAGGATACCTGACAGTTCACTTCTTGAAAAAGTCGTGAACTTTCTTTTTCAGGTTGATTTATGACACCATGTCACATATAATACCATATTATGACAGTATGTCATTTTCACTTCACAATGGAAGGACTGAATAGTGTGCCATCCCAGACATTTTTTAATTTGTCGGAAGAAAAAAGGCAACGGCTCATTGCCGGTGCGATGAAGGAATTCTCTGAAAAATCATTGAACGATTCCTCTATTTCAAATATTGTCAAGAACTCAAACATCTCACGAGGAAGTTTTTATCAATATTTTGAAGATAAGAAAGACCTTTACTTTTTTCTGATAAGCAAGTTCAGATATAATTACAGGCAGCTGATGTTTAAAAGCTTTAAGGAGAAAGACGGAGACTTCTTTGAAGGATATAAAGTGTTTGGTGAAAAATACATCAAGTATATTATGGAATCAGAAAAGTTCGGATTTTTTGAGAATATGTACATGCACATGAATTATCAGATCAATCAGGAAGCCCGAGTCGATTTTGACAAGACAGGCTATCAGAAACTGCCTGACGGGAAACGGATACTTGATATCGTTGACCGGTCTAAGTTGAAGGTGGAAACTGAAAAAGAAGTGATCGATATTTTGAGATATATTCTGAGTATGCTGAACGACACCATTATGGAAGGGTTCTGGAAGGAACTGTCCGTTTCCAGCACACAGGAGCTGTTTATTAAACGGCTGAGCTGGATCACGTATGGTGTGAAAATAAACAATAAAGAAGAGGATTAATTATGTTAAAACTAGCAAGATGGATGAACCCCTGGCGAGTGGCTTTAAGTCTGTTTTTTATGGCTCTTCAAGTTGTAGGGATGCTGGCGATGCCGACGATTACTGCAAACATCATCGACTTTGGTGTGGCTGAAGGAGACATTGGCTACATTATCCGAACAGGTCTGCTGATGCTTGGCTTTACTTTTCTAACCATCGTTTCCGCATTACTGAATGTCTATTTCGGGGCGAAAGAATCTCAGGGACTTGGGGATACGATACGTCGTAAAGTTTATAAAATCGTGACGTATTTTACAAATGAAGAGCTGGACCGCTTTGGGACATCCACTCTGATCACCCGAACGACTAATGATGTCATGCAGATTCAATTTGTCATGATGATGGTCATTCGAATAATGACGCTGGCTCCATTTTTAATGGTCGGTGCCGGTATCATGGCGTATTCTAGAGAACCAGATCTGGCTTTTGTATTCCTTATCTCCATGCCGATACTGATTGGTCTGCTGTTTCTTATCTTGAGACTGACCAGTCCGATCTTTAAATCTCTACAGCTGAAGACAGACAACTTGAACCGTGTCTTCAGAGAAGGACTCACAGGAATTCGTGTCATCCGGGCTTTTAATAAGGATGACTATGAAAAGGAGCGGTTCGATGAAGTCAACTGGGACTTTGCGGCGACATCAATCAAAGCACAGACCATCCTGGCATTCATGATGCCGTCGATGGTGTTTGCTGTCAGCATTACCAACATCATGATTATCTGGTTCGGCGCACAGTTCATCAGTGAAGGAAATATGCAGGTAGGTAACCTTGTGGCTTTCATGACTTACGCCATGCAGATTCTTCTTGGAATCATGATGGTATCATTCGTCCTGTTCTTCCTACCAAGAGGGCAGATTGCAGCCGCGCGTGTGCTGGAAGTACTGGATACACCTAATATCATTAAAGACCCGGATGACCCGAAAGACTTATCAATAGATAGAGAAGTCTCTCTTCGCTTCAATCACATCAATTACCGTTACCCTGGAGCAGAAAAACTGGCGCTGGATGATATCGACTTTACCCTTAAAAAAGGGGAAAGACTGGCGATCATTGGAGGAACAGGGTCAGGGAAAACGACTCTGGCCAATCTGATTCCTCGTCTCTACGATGTAGAAGATGGAGCGATCGAAATCAACGGAATCGATATCAGAGAGGTCGAGCAGGGAGCCTTGAGGCGCCTGATCGGGTTTGCTCCTCAGAAAGCTCTCCTTTTCTCTGGAACGATCAGAAGCAATCTTAAGTACGGCAAGCCTGATGCTACAGATGAAGAAATCTGGCATGCTCTGGATATTGCCCAAGGAAAAGACTTTGTAGAAAACCTGCCTAAGGGACTTGATTCGAGAGTCGAGCAGGGCGGTGGAAATTTCTCCGGCGGACAGAGGCAGCGTCTAAGTATTGCACGAGCACTTGTTACTAAAGCAGACATCCTGGTATTCGATGATTCATTCTCGGCGCTCGACTTCAAGACAGACGCCAAGCTGAGAGAAGCATTGAAGCCGGAAACTAGAGAATCGGCAGTCGTGATTATTGCTCAGCGCATCAGTACAGTAGTGGATGCTGATCAGATCATTGTGCTTGATAGAGGGAAAGTAGTCGGAAAAGGCACACATGACGAACTGAAACGCTCAAACAAAATTTACAAGGAAATCATGGATTCTCAGATGAGAGGAGAGGACATCTAATGAAAAACCAGACTAAAAGCGCAGCCCATATGAAGGCTAAAAAAGCTAAGGATTTCTGGGGAACGACATTCAGGCTGGTCAAGTACATGTCCACTCGTTTCTGGGGTCTGATTCTGACATTCGTTCTCGTCATAGCTGCTACAATCATGGGAACCATTGCCCCATATATCCTAGGACTGGCAACAACTGAAATATACAGAGGCCTGCAGGAAGGAACGTCCCTTCAGGAAGCTGGCCAGTCGATTCAGCAGTTCCCGATCGACTTTACACTGATCAGAAATATTCTGATTACAGTAGGAATTGTCTACATTACTCAGTCAATCTTTCAGTACTTCCAGTCATTCATAACGGCCCGTATAGCACAGAAAACTGTATATGACTTGCGTAAAGAGTTGAAAGAAAAAATGTCCACTCTACCGATCAAATACTATGATACACATTCCAATGGAGATATCATGTCCCGTGCGATCAATGACATGGACCAGATTGCGAATACTCTTCAGCAGTCTTTGTCTCAGTTCATCATCAGTGTGGTCCAGTTTGTAACAGTGCTGACCGTGATGACTGTCATAGATATTCGTCTTACACTGGTAACCATCGTCACTGTACCAATCAGTTTCCTTCTGATTGCCTGGGTAGCACCTAAGTCGCAAAGACAGTTCGCAAGTCAGCAGAGAGAACTCGGCGTTTTGAATGACCAGGTGGAAGAGACATTTTCTGGACATACGATCGTTAAGACATACAACCGGGAAGAAGATGAAATCGAAAAATTTGTCGTTCAGAGTTCCAAGCTAAATGAAGCATCATGGAAAGCCCAGTTTCTATCAGGGATCATGATGCCTCTGGTCAGCTTCTCAAGAGACTTAGGCTACTTTGGTGTAGCGATAGTCGGTGGAATCGGTGTAGCTAACGGCACAGTCTCACTCGGTAACGTACAGGCATTTATTCAGTACGTCAATCAGTTCTCGGAGCCCGTCAGACAGATCGCCAACTTGGCCAACACGATTCAAGTGACCATTGCCTCCTGTGAAAGGGTCTTTGAGATCCTGGATGAAGAGGAAATGGAAGAAACAGTATCTGGACTTGAACCTAAAGCAGATTCTCCTTATAAAATTGAGTTTGAACACGTACAGTTCGGTTACGGCGACAGCAGCGAAGATGAGCTGCTCATGACCGATTTCAACCTGACAGTCAATGAGGGAGAAATGGTTGCTGTTGTCGGCCCAACTGGAGCAGGGAAATCGACCTTGATCAATCTGCTTGAACGGTTCTACGATGTCAAAGGAGGTAGCATCCGTTATGAAGGTGTGGATATAAGAGACATCGACCGGGCAGAACTTAGAAGTCGATTTTCAATGGTGCTTCAGGATACCTGGCTCTTCAATGGAACAATCTGGGATAACATTGCATACGGTAGTCACGATGAAGAGAATTTGACTGACGAGCAGATCCTTGAGGCGTCCAAAGCGGCTCATGTGGATGATTTCGTCAGAAGACTTCCTGATGGATACAACACCGTTCTGAATGAAGAAGGAACGAATATCTCTCAAGGGCAACGTCAGCTGATTACGATCGCAAGGGCTTTTCTAGCTGATCCGGACATCCTGATTCTTGATGAGGCAACATCATCCGTCGATACGCGTACAGAAATACTCATACAGAAAGCGATGGAAAATCTTCTGCAGGACCGGACTAGTTTCGTTGTCGCCCATAGACTTTCCACAATCAGAGATGCTGATAAGATCATTGTCATGAATCATGGTGATGTGATTGAAACTGGAAATCATGATGAGCTGATGAAACAGAACGGCTTTTATGCTGATCTTTACAACTCTCAGTTCCAGTCTCCAGATGAGCAGCTGAAAGCTGTATAATGAAAAACGAATAATTTATCTGACCGTAACTTGAACCTGACATTATGTAAGGGTTCAAGTTACGGTTGTTTTTTTAGGTTCTATGTCTAATAGTTTAGGTCATAGAACCTAAAAAGGACGAGCCACGACTGCATGTCGGTGGTCCGTCCTTTTTGCGTGCTTAAAAATAAGTCGATCTAGGCCTCTTTACCAGGTTGTGATGCAAGGATGTGAAGCTGTCCATTTATTTCCCAATTTTTTACAGGTTCAGGAAGGATGAAATGGTCGCCTCTTTTGAGTGAATAGGATACATCATCAACAGTCAGATCACCTTCTCCATCGAGCACACTGTAAAGCGAGTAGGGAGCATCAGCTGTAAAAGTCTGGTGCCCATTGATTTTCCAGTTTTCAACTTTGAAGAAAGGATTTTTGACAAGTATAGTCTGACTGAATCCATCTGTATCTGCTGATTCGAAAGTCAAGTCAGGATCCTGATGAGGGACAGTGGTTACAGCAAGCGAATCGATGATGTGAAGATCGCGTGTTTCGCCGTTGTCCTGCACTCTGTCATAATCGTAGACTCTATAGGTAGTGTCGCTTGACTGCTGAGTTTCGAGAATCATGATACCCGAACCGATCGCGTGGATCGTTCCACTCGGGACATAGAAGAAATCTCCGGCTTTTACTGGAATGCGTCTCAGCAGATCGTCCCACTGTCCATGATTAATCATGTCTTCCAGTTCGTCTTTTGTCTGTGCATGGTGGCCGTAGACAATTTCGCTGCCTTCTTCTGCGTCTAGAATGTACCAGCATTCAGTCTTTCCTAGTTCACCTTCTTTTTCAAGACCATACGTGTCGTCAGGGTGAACCTGGACTGATAAGTCGTCCTGCGCATCGATGATTTTAGTCAGGAGCGGAAAAACTGAATTCCCCTGATGACCAAATAGTTCTTTATGCTCTGTCCACAGATTATCCAGTGTCATCCCTTTATATGCTCCATTCATTACCGTACTTGGCCCGTTTTTATGGGCACTGATTGCCCACAGTTCCCCCGTCTTGTCACTGGGAATAGTGTAGCCAAACAGATCCTTCAGTTTTTGCCCGCCCCATATCTTTTCTTTAAACACACCTTGTAAAAAAATCGGTTCCTGCATTGTTAATCTCCTCTCGTTCCATTTCGTTCAGTTTAGCATAGAAAAGAGCCCGTGTAATAGAAACCTTTTATTTACTTTTACCTTAAGACCACGCTTGTACTTTTTAGTGTATTCACTTATAATTTATAAGGATTGATACCTTTTCGTTCGATATAATTATGACTAATTCAGTATAATAGAGAAAGTAGGTTTTTTTATGGCGCAGCTGTTTTTTCGATACGGGGCTATGAATAGTGGCAAATCGATCGAGATCTTAAAAGTTGCTCACAACTATGAGGAGCAGAATAAACCGGTAGTATTATTCACCAGTAGTCTGGACGACCGTGATGAAGTGGGGGCAATATCAAGTCGGATCGGCATCAAGCGCAAAGCAATCCCTGTCAATGACGATACTGATATCTTTGAAACGGTGAAGAGTATGGACAAATCCATCGCCTGTGTACTGATTGATGAGGCTCAGTTTCTTAAAAGAGAGCACGTGAATCAGCTGGCTCATATCGTTGATGAACTGTCGATTCCGGTCATGGCATTTGGCCTAAAAAATGATTTCCGGAATCAGCTTTTTGAAGGATCACAACAGCTGCTGATACTCGCGGACAAAATCGAAGAAATGAAAACAATCTGCTGGTTCTGTCATAAAAAAGCTATAATGAATATGCGCATGCATGATGGAAAACCCGTTTATACAGGTGAACAGATTGTCATAGGGGGAAATGAATCCTATTATCCGGTCTGCCGGAAACATTACCATAACCCACCGATGATGAAGGAAGAAGACTTAAAATAACCGAATCAAATGAATGATGAAAGGAGCGGACACATATGAGTATGTTCGATCGCTTGGAAGAAGTAGCGATACGCTATGATGAACTGAACGAATTATTAAGTGATCCTCAGGTGATCAGTGATACTGATCGCTTCATGAAATTGAGTAAAGAGGAATCTGACTTGAGAGAAACAGTTGCGTCTTTCAGAAAATATCAGGAAGTCACATCTGAACTGGAAGATACTGAAGAGATGCTGAAAGAATCTCTGGACAGTGAAATGGAAGAACTGGCAAAAGAAGAACGTAAATCTCTGATCCAAGAAAAAGAAAGGCTTGAAGAGCAGCTGAAAATCATGCTGCTGCCAAAAGACGAAAACGACGAACGGAATGTCATCATGGAGATTCGAGGAGCGGCTGGAGGAGACGAAGCTCAGCTTTTTGCAAGTGACTTGTTCGATATGTACCAGAAGTATGCGGACAATGAAGGCTGGAAGACAGAAGTGCTTGATGCCAATTCAAACGGGATCGGCGGGTATAAAGAAATTACCCTGATGATCACAGGGACAAACGTTTACTCGAAGCTAAAAT
Organism: Alkalibacterium sp. s-m-28; assembly: GCF_054658175.1. Classification (NCBI taxonomy): domain Bacteria; kingdom Bacillati; phylum Bacillota; class Bacilli; order Lactobacillales; family Carnobacteriaceae; genus Alkalibacterium; species Alkalibacterium sp. s-m-28. The sequence goes on along the minus strand of NZ_BAAGIQ010000053.1, from coordinate 5,235 downwards.
TTGAAAATGGAGCTCACCGTGTACAGCGTGTGCCTCAGACAGAATCCCAGGGACGTATCCATACGTCTACAGCTACAGTCGTTGTCATGCCGGAAGCTGAGGATGTGGAAGTGGATATTGATGAGAACGATATCCGAGTCGACATCTACCATGCAAGTGGAGCCGGAGGACAGCATGTCAACAAAACGGCATCTGCAGTACGTCTAACCCACGAACCAACCGGAATCGTTGTAGCGATGCAGGATGAACGGTCACAACTTAAAAACAGGGAAAAGGCGATGAAAGTTCTGCGTTCAAGGATCTATGACAAAATTACAACAGAAGCACAGGCTGAAGTGGATGCAGAAAGAAAATCTGCAGTCGGAACTGGAGACCGTTCTGAACGTATCCGTACGTACAATTATCCGCAGAGTCGAGTGACGGATCACCGGATCAATCTGACGATTCAGAAGCTGGATCAGATTTTGTCTGGTAAGTTAGGTGAAATCATTGATGCCCTTCTGATGTGGGAACAGTCTCGGAAAATGGAGCAGCTGAAAAATGAGTATTAATGACACTGACCCTAAAAAAACAGTTGGAGAAGTCCTGAATTGGGCTTCTTCTTTTTTAAAAATGAACAGGAGAGAGCCGTATATCGCAGAATGGGTCATGAAAGAGCTGTTCAGCTGGACGATCACTGATCTTTTATCCAGACGACGGACTCATTTAACTGAGGAACAATGGGCGGCATATAAGCAGGCGATCGAAGAATGTGCTGATGGACGTCCTCCTCAGCAAGTAGTTGGACATGAATGGTTTTATGGCCGACCATTCACGGTGACTCCAGATACATTGATCCCCAGACCTGAAACGGAAGAATGGTTTCACCGCTATCTGAAGAACCTTCCAGAAAAAGCTCTAAAAGTTCTGGACATCGGGACCGGGTCTGGTGTGCTGGCAGTCAGTCATAAACTCGAGAGGCCTCAGGATAAAGTGACAGCTGTAGACATCAGTCCAGAAGCATTGGCGGTTGCCCGGAAAAATGCCTGGAACATGGGAGCCGATGTTAATTTTATGGAAAGTGATGTGACTGAAAAAGTGACTGGTTCATTTGATCTGGTCCTGTCGAACCCGCCATATATCAGCCAGAATGAGAGAAGTGAAATGGATGAGTCTGTCCTGAATTTTGAACCTCAGCTGGCCTTGTTTGCTGATGATGAGGGCCTTTACTTCTATAAAAAGATGGCGGAAGCACTGCCTCGACTTATGAACAAAGACGGGCATATTATTCTGGAATACGGCTACAGGCAAGGAGAACAGGTAAAGGCCATATTCGAGCAGGCTTTTCCAGAAGCAGACGTTGTGATCTGGAAAGATATGAGCGGGCACGATCGAGCTTTACACGTCAGTCATATTGATCAAGAAAGGTAGTGACTACCATGAAAACAAATCGCTGGCAGCCGGAAGATATCAAGGAAGCTGCTGAAGCACTAAAAGCAGGAGAAGTTGTGGCTTTTCCGACAGAAACGGTATATGGTCTGGGAGCAGATGCCACAAATGAATCAGCAGTAAGGAAAATTTTCGAAGCTAAAGGGAGACCGAGCGATAACCCTCTGATTATCCATGTATCGAACGTGACTCAGATGAAACAGTTCGTTTCCAGCCTTCCTGAAGAGGCTGAACAGGTGATTGCTCACTTCTGGCCTGGACCTTGTACAATCGTGCTTAATAAAAAAGGGGCGCTGGCTCCATCCGTTACAGGCGGTCTGAGTACAGTAGGGATTCGGATGCCTGACCATTCGGTAGCTTTGAACTTGATAGAAGCGACAGGTGTCCCTCTCGCAGCACCGAGCGCCAACTCGTCAGGCAGACCGAGTCCGACAACAGCTCGCCATGTTCATGATGACCTGGACGGAAAAATAAGCGGCATCATAGATGGGGGGGCAACCGGTGTAGGACTTGAATCGACAGTCCTGGACTTGACGGATCCCCAAAAACCCACTATTCTCCGGCCGGGAGGCATTTCATATGAAGAACTGACGGATGTGCTAGGGACAGTCTATATCGACACACATTTAAAAGACAAGACTCATGCTCCTAAATCTCCGGGGATGAAGTATCGGCATTATTCACCGGACATACCAGTGTATATACTACCGGAAGATAAAGTGTCAGCAGAAGACGTTTTAAGCAAGCTTCATACGCAGGGAGAAACAATCGGTCTGCTTGCAAGCGACGAGCTGAATGAACATTTTGGCCACAAGGCAGACGTGGTGTTTTCACTAGGAGAGCGAGAAGTCCCACAGCAGGCAGCCAGCCGACTATATGACGGGCTGCGGGAACTCGACCGTTCTCCGGCCACAGTCATTTTAGCAGAATCGTATAAACCTGTTGGTATAGGTCTGGCCTATATGAATCGTCTTGAAAAAGCAGCCGAATGGATCGACAGGTCCTTATAAATTATTATTCTTCTGGAATATTCACCGAGCTTTCTGTACAATAGAATAGGAATTTAATACGGAGAGAGCAAAGGGGTAATAGTATGGGAAAACTTCAAGTAATCGATCATCCACTAATTCAGCATAAATTGACCATAATTAGAGATAAACGTACAGGAACTAAATACTTTAGAGAAGTCGTCAACGAAATTGCACGTCTGCTGGCATATGAAGTATCAAGAGAAATGCCGTTGGAAGATGTTGAAATCGAGACACCTCTGGTTATCTCAACTCAAAAAAGACTGGCTGGTAAAAAAGTAGTTATCGTACCTATTCTAAGAGCTGGTCTGGGAATGGTAGATGGTATGCTGGATCTGATTCCTGCCGCAAAAGTAGGTCATGTGGGCATGTATCGTGACCACGAGACTATGGAACCTGTTGAATACTTTATAAAAATGCCATCTGATTTACCTGAAAGAGAACTGCTGGTGGTCGATCCAATGCTTGCTACTGGAGGATCTGCGGTAGCTTCAATCGATGCTTTGAAAAAACGTGGCGCAACGAATATAAAATTTGTCTGCCTCGTTGCTGCACCTGAAGGCGTCAAAGTGCTTCAGGATGCTCATCCCGACGTGGATATCTACACAGCTTCATTAGATGAGAAGCTGAATGAAAAAGGCTATATTCTCCCAGGACTGGGCGATGCAGGCGACCGATTATTCGGTACATTATAAGCATCAACAGCAAGGAGTAAAAAGAACTTTGATGGATTGACTCATCGGAGTTCTTTTTCTGTTTATCCAAGGATTACCACTGTAACAATTGTGTTACAAGCATAATAAATGAAATATCACATATCGTGTGCTATTATAGTTTCGAAAGGATGAAAGGTATGACATTGACGACGTTGCAGTCACTTATTGCACTGGTTTCACATATTTTCTTTATATTAACTGCATTCTGGTCCCTGCAGGCGATACGTACGGACACACTGATCAGGAAATATCATATTCCTCAGGCCAGAACATTATATATTCTTGCAGCCATTGCAATTGGGTATACAGTCAGTCAGTTTTTTCTCGAATTTATTCTTTTAATACAACAGCTGTTTTTCTTCTTGTAACATCTCAAATAAGAATTGTACAGAACAGGAATATATGTCACAAACTTGTCATGGATAAAGGGGCTTCAATTGCTTCCTCTTTCAACAGGTATCTGGTATACTGTATCAGGCATTTCATATTCTGATTGCTTAATACATTAAATATCTGACAATTACAATTACAGTAGACAATTCGAAATAAGCTTGGTTTAAATAATGGAGGGCATGGAATGGATAAAATAATAGTTAGTGGAGGACGAAAACTCTCGGGTACAGTAGAAGTGGATGGTGCTAAAAATGCGGCACTACCAATTCTCGCTGCAACAGTTCTGGCTGAAAGCGGACAGAATGTTCTGACAAACGTCCCCTTGTTGTCTGACATCTATACAATGAATCAGGTACTGACACATTTAAATATGCCAGTATCCTTTGATGAAGATAAAAAAGAAATAATCATCGACTCAACAGATGATTTGAATAGTGAAACACCATTCGACTTTATGAGCAAAATGCGCGCATCAATTGTTGTAATGGGCCCTCTTCTGGCACGTACTGGTTATGCTAAAGTCGCGTTGCCAGGCGGATGTGCGATTGGATCACGACCGATCGATCTACATTTGAAAGGTTTTGAAGCAATGGGTGTCGATATACATATCGGCAATGGTCACATTGAAGCTTCAGTAGACAAGCTGAAAGCCGCACATATTTATCTGGACTTCCCGAGTGTGGGAGCAACTCAGAACATTATGATGGCTGCAACGCTAGCTGAAGGAACGACTACTATAGAAAACGTTGCAAGAGAACCTGAGATAGTTGACTTAGCCAATTTCCTGAACAAAATGGGAGCCAAAGTAGTTGGTGCAGGCACAGAAACGCTCAGAATCGAGGGGGTCTCTTCCTTGCAAGGGGTCGAGCACTCTATCCTTCCTGACCGAATCGAGAGCGGAACATTTATGGTGGCAGCTGCGGTTACTCATGGAGATATCTTGATTAAAGACTGTGTCTCCGAACACAACAAACCCCTTATTTCAAAATTGAAAGAAATGGGTGTAACTTTTGTCGAATCATCTGAAGGTTTGCGCGTGATCGGTCCAGACAAGCTTAAACCAACTGATGTCAAGACGATGCCTCATCCTGGCTTCCCTACGGATCTGCAGTCTCCAATGACTATTGCTCAGCTGGCAGCTGAAGGCACAAGCATCATGAGAGAAACAGTCTTCGAGAATAGATACATGCACATGGAAGAACTGAGAAAAATGAATGCATCTTTCAAAGTTGACAGCCAGAGCCTGATCATTCACGGTGGACAAGAACTACAAGGAGCGGAAGTGGCTTCAAGTGATCTGAGAGCCTCTGCAGCCCTGGTTCTTGCCGGACTTATTGCAAAAGGCTATACTCAAGTGACAAACTTAAGCCATCTGGACAGAGGGTACTCTAATTTCCACGCTAAAATGCAGAAACTGGGTGCTGATCTGGAAAGAGTATCTGATCAGGAAACTGTTTCAGAAAAAAATAAGAGAATCTCAGCAAGCTGAGCCATGATAGTGGAATAATTAAACGGGCAGCCATTGTGCTGTCCGTTTTTGTAGTCGTGCGCCCGGCATGGGCGACAACTTGGTGGTGAAAGTCCACTACAGACTTGGCAGTAGGAACTGTTAGCGAAAGTCAAGGGTGTCCGCCGTGAGGCGGAATCTGAAGGAAGACGGACGCAAATGC
>NZ_BAAGIQ010000052.1:0-15849 GCF_054658175.1 Alkalibacterium sp. s-m-28 | reverse complement strand
ATGGTAAAATAACCTCAGTTCCTGTTCTGTTTTTTTGTTTTGTGGTGAATCAATTATAACACGCAACAGGGTGCATTTTGTCCACAGATTTTTGCTGTGGACAGTCAAAAAGCTCGAGGCTTCCATGTTTTCCACATGTGAATTCCTCGAGCTTTTGGTATATAAAGTGTTGTTATAAATTTTGGGCAAATTCAAAAAATCTCGTCAGGGTCACGTGAAGGGACAAATCCAACTGAGATTTCATCGATTTCGATCATACCTTCGCCTGCTGCGCCATTTTCATCGGCTCCGTCAGTTTCTTCTGCTGTTTCCTCAGCGCCTTCTTCATCGTTTCCGCAAGCCCCAAGTAGCATAACTGAAGCTAGTGTAATACCTAAACCTTTTAACCATTTCTTAGACAAAATAATTCCTCCCAATTCTATGTTACACATGTATGTGCTGTAAATATGTACGATTAACGCACTATTCGACATTAACATTCGGTAATTGAAAAGTCTATCACTTTTTTTAAGTTTGTTACATCTTTTAATTTGCTAAAAAACGAACAATGTAGGTCAAGCGCCACTCCTTCTTTATCTGTAATTCCAGTATACCGGGATAGAAGGCCTATCTCCACCCTTTTTTTGTAAAAATCTTGTAAATGTGACTAAACTTTTACTTTTTTATTTTCTGCTGGATAGTTTAGAATAGAATACAGTAAGTATTTGGAGAGAGGATGTTTATATTGATTAAAGAATTTCGAACATTTTTAATGCGCGGAAATGTGATTGAGCTGGCTGTCGGAATCGTTATGGGTACCGTATTTACAGCTATAGTGACTGCTCTGGTTGAGCATGTGATTACTCCCATCATCGTAGCAGTAACGGGGAATGCCAGTGTCGACCAACTTGCATTACAGATCGGATCAGCAGAAATTGGATATGGACAATTTCTTCAAGCTGTCATTGATTTTGTACTTATCGCACTTGTACTCTTTGTCATCATCAAAGTGATCAACAATCTCTCCCGGAAGCCGGAGGAAGCAGAGGAAGTTGAAGTAGAGGCGCCGAGCGTAGAAAATTACTTGGAAGAAATACGCGACCTGCTTGCAGAGAGAGCGGATACCCCTAATTTATCACGTGATGACCGTCCTTTAGAATAAGGCCTTCTTATAAAGAGTGTTATCAAAAGACCAGCCGACTGCCTCAACAGCAGCGGCTGGTCTTTTGCACTCTAATTTCAAGATGAATGGGTGGCTCGATTTTAAATATATATTTTGACTGGCGTTAATTTGATTTCAGAAATTTTAAACTATCATGACCTAGGAAACAGAAAAAGCTGCCCAGCATATCAGCTTGAGCAACTTCAGACTAAGTTCGACCTTATCTTTCCACTTATTTTATCAATGATCACGACGAACACGATGACAATGATCAGAATCACACCGACTTCTTCCCAATGCCTCTGCTGCTGTGAAAGAATCAGCGGAACCCCGATGCCTCCAGCTCCGACTAGTCCAAGTATCGTTGAAGCCCGGACATCTATTTCAAAACGGAACAGCGAGATTGACAAAAATTGCGGCAGGATCTGAGGGAGAATGCCATACCAGAACGCCTGCAGGTCATTGCCTCCGCTGGCTTTGATTGCTACGATCGGCGCCTGATCGATCGACTCGATGCTTTCCGAATACAGTTTGCCGATCATGCCAATCGAATTGACGCTGATAGCCAATACACCTGCAAAGGATCCAGGACCGACGGCGGCCACAAAGAACACGCCGAACAGCAGCTCCGGTATCGAACGGATAGCATTTAAAAACAGTTTGCCTAGGTAACTGGCTCGGCCTCCACTGTTCCTTGCCGCTAGTATCGCAACCGGCAGGGCAAACAAGGAAGCAGCAATCCCTCCTGCATAGGCAATAGCAATCGTTTCGATCATCTGCCAGCCTCTCTCCACAAACGAAGGCCAATAGGTTGGGTCAATGAGAGGGACGACAAATAACCTGTAAAGAATCGTTCCTGGAGAAGACTGCGAGGAGGCAATGGAAAAATCCTGTGACCAGAGACTGAACGCATACAAAAAACTCAGACTCATCACTACGAGATAGATCATTGTTTTCTGTTTTAACGTACGTTGAGACCGAAGAGAAATTCTGTCCTTGTTTTTCACGCGAGTCTGCTCCTTACTGTCTGGCTGATATAATCGATCACACTGATGGCAAGAAATAATACGAATATGATGAGCCCTAAACGGTCATACCTGAATAAGCTCATCTGTCGTCTGATCAGCTGACCGATCCCCCCTGCACCTACAAAGCCCAGTACAACGGAGGCTTTTAAATTGATTTCAAGTACATACAATATATGTGAGAGATAAATTGGTGTGATCTGTGGCAAAACGCCATACCGGATAACTTGAGGGTTATTTCCGCCCATTGCCTTGATGGCCTGGATTGGCCGTTCATCAATCGATTCGACCGATTCACTGGTCAGCTTAATTAGGATTGCTGCCGAGTAAATCATGAGTGCCAGAATACCGGATACCGAGCCTAAACCTACAACGGCTACCATGAGTACGACCATTATAATGTTCGGGATCGACCGGACGATGGTCAAGGCAACTCGCATCCCTCCGTATGATAAAGGGTGTCTGTTCAATGTTGATGACGAAAAAAAAAGTAGCGGAAAAGCCATGATCGCAGCCAGTGTCGTGCTGATCAAGGCAATATTGAACGTTTCGATCAGCTGATTCACTACTGTTGAAAAGTAGCCGAAGTCAGGCGGAAAAAAGTCCTCTGTCAGCATGCGGAATAATATCGGAAATGCCGACAGCATACGGGTCAGCGAGGCATTAGTCTGACGAATCGCAAGGGAGTAGAGCACGAGAACGCCCGCACTGAAACCAATCAGTTTGATGTAGAATGACGGCTTGAATAGCCTGACTTTACTAGAAGAGGTCTTTTTTTGTTTCACGAGGCGTCCCCTCTTTTCTCATCCGCACGAATCGGGCGGCCGTATATCTCTTCAAATGTCTGTTCAGTGACTTCATCGATGTGGCCGTCAAATACCACTTCACCATCCCGCATCCCAATGATCCGGTCGGCATATTCCATTGCCAGATCGATGAAGTGCAGATTGACTAATGTTGTCAGCCCATCTTCTTTACTTACACGCTTCAGGTCTCTCATGACCTGATGAGATGTTGGAGGATCGAGTGACGCAACAGGTTCGTCTGCCAGAATGACTTTAGGCTGCTGTGTCAGGACACGTGCTATACTGACCCTCTGCTGCTGCCCTCCACTGAGCTGGTCGGCTCGGACATAAGCCTTCTCATCGATACCGATTCGTTTGAGATTGTTCATTGCGAGCTGGAGGTCTTCTTGAGGAAATCGCCCGATCAGACTGTTGAAAGTCGACGTATGACCCAGCCGACCGACCATCACGTTTCTCAGGACAGACATGCGTTTGACGAGATTATAGTCCTGAAAGATGATACCGATTTGGGTACGAAGTGCACGCAGTTTCGACTCTTTTAATTTGGAAATAGTCTGACCGTCGACAATCACTTCTCCTTCAGTCGGCACAACCATCCGGTTGATGCAGGTCATTAGAGTAGACTTTCCGGCACCGGACATCCCTACGATGACAACGAACTCGCCTTTATTTATCTTTATATTCACATTTTTTAATGCTTCGACCCCATTTGAATATCTTAATGAGACATTTTTGAATTCGATCACGCAGCTACCCTCTTTTCATGAACTTCGATCTGTCTATTTTATCTTACTATTCAGTATACTATTTTTTCCACTCTATTTCGATTGTCTCCTATTGTCAAGTTTCAGAATAATCTCATGCTCAGACATGCAGCAATAAAAATTAATTTTATCTCATTTTGTAATCGCTTGCATACTTTTATTTGAAAATGAGGTATAATAAATATGGAGAGTAATGGACCTTCTACTGATAAGCAGCGAGGCCCTTTCTGACTGACTTTACTTATTCTGATGGATAACCGGTTTACTGAGGACGGGTTATTGAAGAAAGATTGAAGCCCACAGGTTTTGATCTTTCTTTTTATTTTTCCTGTTGTCAAACCATTTGTATGTAACCAGATAGCCTTATATAGTAGGTTAGAATACATACGTCAACGAAGGAGTTCTTTACTATGTTTTTTGGAGTGATCATCAATACTTTAGCAATCGTTCTCGGAGGAACAGTCGGCCTTTTTGTCAACAAAGGGATTCCTTTAAGAATCGAGAAAGCTCTGATGCGCGCGCTGGCTCTCAGTGCTATTTATATCGGCATTACAGGCATGATGTCCGGAGAAAATACTATATATATCATTCTGTCGCTGGTCGTTGGTGCAGCTGTGGGAGAAGTCATTGATTTCGATGATAAAATCCATAAGCTCGGGACGTCTCTGGAATACCGTTTTCCGTCTAAAAATGGTTCATCATCTATTTCCAAAGGTTTTGTCGTGTCGAGTCTGATCATGGCTGTCGGCGCTATGTCGATTGTCGGACCTCTGGAAAGCGGCCTGACGGGAAATCATACAATCCTGCTGACAAAAGCTCTGATGGACGGCATTACCAGTATCATTCTCGCTTCGAGTCTGGGTATTGGCGTCATATTTTCCGGCGTCCTTGTCTTCTTATATCAAGGGGCCATCACTTTATTCGCCAGTGCTTTAGATATCATCCTGACTGATGCGATGATCAACGATATCAATGCAGTCGGATCGATTCTTATTCTGGCTTTGGGGCTGAACATTCTTGAAGTGACTAAGCTGAAAGTTATGAATTTCGTGCCAGCCATTGCGATTCCTCTTCTTTTCTTCTTGTTCTACTAAACGAAAAATCTGCCGGCAAATGCAGCTCTTGTAAGAGAGTCACGCATACCAGCAGATTTTTTTATTCCACTTATTCCTCGATTAAGTCCTCAAACTGCCTGTATACATCCCGGACAACATCATAATCTTCCGATTCAGCTGGAGCGAACCCTTCCCAGTTATAGACATCTGCCAGGACTTCCAGCATATCAGGGTCATCATTCATATTAAGGAAAGCTTCACTAATACGCTCTTTCATGTCTTCTGACAGGTCACCACGAACAGACAATGTGGCGTTGGGTATTTCTTCTGTGGTTCCAATAACTCTGATCTGTTCGAAAATGTCCGGAATCTCATCTTCAAGGCGTACACGGGCATCTTCAAAAGTCGTTGCGAAATCTGCCTGCCCATCAAGGACTGAAAGTAATGCCGTATCGTGCGCGCCGACATCGATTTGAGTAAAGTGAGTATCCAGATCGTCTACGCCAAGATCCATCATCTGCTGAGCCGGGAACAGGTACCCTGATGTCGATGTATAATCGGCAAATGCCCAGACAAGCCCTTCAGATTCGATCAGATCATCAATTGAGCCGATTTCTGAGTCAGCCGCGACATTGTACTGAGCAACATAAGAGTCCGACCCATCACGAATGGCCTTCAGAAGCACTTCTGCATTTGCTCTTTCTTCAGCCTGCACATAGGCAAAAGGTGGCAGGAAGGCCACATCAGCATTCTGGTTACGCATCGCCTCAATCAGACCCGTGTAGTCTGTCATCACCTCGCCTGTTACCGGAATACCCAGCTGGTCAGACAAGTACTCTTCAAGTGGTCTCGCCGATTCTGCCATATTTGCCACATCAGCTGAGGGGAAATAGCCGAGTACCAGTTCTTCGACTTCCTCTACCCCATCTGATTCTGTATCTGTATCAGCCGTTTCAGTACCACATGCAGCCATCAGTAAAACAGAACTTATACCTAACAGCAAAAATCTCATTTTTTTCATTTTTTTAGTCCTTTCATTCCATCACTTTTAGTTAGTCTCATATTATTTTGAAGGAGTTCACAATTATTTTCAACTTATTTTCATAATACGGGACTATCAGCTTCAGTCAATAGTCATCAAAGGTCAGTTTACGTAAGCGTCTTATTGTTAAATTGAAATATTAATATTTGTATAGTTTTAACACATCATTTCGAAATTTGTTCACAATTAATCAAAGTACATAAATTTGAACATTTCATCATCAGAGGCGCATTGCAGGATTTGTTGACATTAAGAATTTACGATTTTGAATTCTCTAATTTATATTTCTAAAGTGTATCCAGTTTTTTTAATAGGAGAAGCATACATATTTAACCATTTAATAATCATTAATATAAACACTAATTATTTACACACTGTTCCTTTTGGTTTGTATTATTTGTCTATAAAATATTCGTTGTGATATGCATAAATATCTTTTAACTCCAACCGATAATTTGATTAAAGGAGTGAAGTACAATGGAAATGGCTTTAAATGACACATCCGCAAAAAAAGAACAGAACAATCTATTAACTAAGCTTAAATCACTTGTCGCCTTCAAATCTCTGAGAGCTAAAATACTCTTCGGGTTCAGTATACTCATACTCATGGTGGCCGGGCTGACCTTCGAAGGTTACTTTGCTTTACACGAAATGAACGATTCCATTGAACATTTAGCTGGTAACCATGTTAGTATAATGATTGCCAACGAACGTGCCGCTTTTTCACTAGCTAGACGTTCGACAAATGTCAGAGCTTATCTGATGACTGGAGAAGAACGCTATCGTGGGATGTTCGTGGAAAATGCTGAAGAAAACTAGCCTTACTTTGACCGGATGGCTCAGCTCATACCAGGAGAAGAGATCGACCAGCTCGTCCAGACCTATGATGATTGGACACAGCAAATGCTTACGAAAGTTTTTGATGTCTATGCAGCAGGAGACCCTGCGCTCGCAGAAGCAAATCTTGGTGAACTGGCTCCGACGACTACTGCTCTATTGAATGAGCTGTCTGACAGAGCAGTTGCTCGGGAACAGCAGATCAACCAGATGAGATCAGATATGATTGCCAGTGGTCAACAATCAATGATCTTTGACTTGATTATTTCCGTTATAGTTATCGTAATTTCAATCGTAATTGCCCTCGTTACTGCTCGATCGATTGCCAAACCAATAAACAAAGTTGTCGATAAAGTCGCACTAATTACAAATGGCGAGCTGCATACAGCTCCACTGAATATCCAGGCAGCCGATGAAACTGGTAAACTCACTTCGTCTATAAATGAAATGGAAACAAGTTTGAGACAGATCATCACGAATATTTCAGATGCTTCCTATCAGCTTACTTTAAACAGCAAGGAATTGTCTGAATCAGCTCAGGAAGTGATGTCAGGTACTGACCAGGTCGCGATGACCATGCAGGAACTGGCTGTCGGATCAGAAACTCAGGCAGGAAGCGCAAGCAAACTCTCAGTAATTATGGATTCATTTGTTCAGATGGTCAACCAGACGAGCGACAATGGTGAAGCTATAACAAGTCTTTCCAGCAAAGTTCTTGAGGATACGACCAAAGGGAAGGAATTGATGGACGAATCCGAGCAGCAGATGCACAAAATCGATAAGCTGGTCAAAGATTCTGTCACACGGGTCGACAAACTGGATGCACAGACACAGGAAATATCAAACCTGGTCGAAATCATTCAGGCGATTGCCAATCAGACGAACCTGCTTGCATTAAACGCCGCGATCGAAGCCGCCCGTGCAGGTGAACAAGGCAAAGGCTTTGCTGTAGTGGCAGATGAAGTCCGCAAACTTGCTGAAGAGGTCAATACTTCTGTCAAAGAAATCACTGGTTTCGTCGGCACGATTCAGGCAGAATCAAAGAATGTCAGCGAATACCTTCAAGCTGGGTATAAAGAAGTTGCTGAAGGATCAATCAAAATCAGCGAGACCGGTCGAACTTTCAACACAATCACCCAGTCGCTTCACCGTATGTCAGACAGAATTACCGATATCAATACCAGTTTTCAGCATATCGAGCATAATACTATCGATATGAATACGTCTATTGAAGAGATTGCTTCAGTATCAGAAGAATCTGCTGCCGGTGTCGAACAGACATCCGCATCTGCCCAACAGATCAGCAGTTCTATGGATGAAGTAGCTGGAAACGGCGGGAAAGTATCCCAACTCGTTGCACTTGCAGAAAATATGGATAACATCGTATCTAACTTCACATTATAAAAACAGACCTCTGGCTCTTTTACATTAAAAGAATCAGAGGTCTTTATTTATCAGTTATTTTGTTTCTCTAAATAAAGCTTTTCGTCTCAATTTCTGAGAGTATTTTTTTAATTCCAGACGTTCAGGGTTGTTACGGGTATTTTTACTTGTGATATATAGTCGTTCACCTGTTTCAACACACTCAAGAGTAACCGTCTTTCTCATATCATCTGACTCCTCTCTTTATTTTTTTCATCTGTTTTATTATTTTTAGTCCTCTCCGGGCCGTTTTTTTGTTCGGGCTTTTCATCATACGGCGCGCAGTAGAGACATCTGTTTTCTCAGCCATAGACATTTCCTCCTCAATACTTGAATCTTGAATCGTTATAATTAATAGTTCAGGTTATCGATTTTCTTTACTATATTCCCAGTTCTTCCATGACTTCTTCTGTCAGAACACACCTCTTGAAGGCTAACTCCATCTCTTTCACGGGAAGATTTTTACCTATGAATACTAAAACAGATTCCTTTTCTTGGTCCCCCCACGGTTGTCCTCTTTCGGCCTGGAAGGTCATATTGACGCCTTGATAAACGATCTGATTCGGATCTTTATATAAGTGCAAAATGCCCTTATAACGCAGCAGATCCATACCATAAGTCATGATCAGTTCATTCATCCACATATCAATAAGTGTCGGATGAATAGGATCTTTCGCTTTAAGAGACAATGTCACGATATCGTCTGTGTGATGATGGTCATGATGATGGTGGTGCACTTCATGATCATGACCGTGGTCGTGGTCATGGCCTTCCTCTTCATCCACCTCGGTCATAACCTTTTCTCTTTTTTGTTCGTTGAACAATTCAAGACCAAGAACTTCTTTTATCGCTACTTCTTCTAAATTCAGGTGATCAATAGCCGCGAACGGGTTAAGAGCTCTCAGTTTCTGTTTTAAAGCGTGCAGCGTCTCATTGCTGACTGAATCCACTTTAGTCAATAACAACTTATCCGCGAAAGCAACCTGATCTTTTGATTCTTCATAATGAGCCAGCTGGTACAATGCACTGCCCGCATCCACTAGTGTGATAACAGAGTCAATGGTGTAGTGCTCCTGAAGAAAGGGATGACGCATAAATGTCTGAGCAATCGGACCGGGTTCAGCCAGCCCTGTTGTCTCGATAATGATCCGGTCGATCTGCACTGTCTGTTTTTCTCGAATAGAATAGATCGTCTGCAGCATGTCTGACAAGTCAGTCCTTAAGGTACAACACAGACAGCCGTTATTCATCTGATAGATTTCTTCTTCAACATTGACTACCAAGTGATGGTCAACACCGACATCTCCGTACTCATTCACAATTACTGCTATTTTCTCATCCTGTGGCTGGTACAACAGTTCATTGATCAGGGTCGTTTTTCCAGCTCCTAAAAATCCTGTGATAATCGTAACCGGTATTTTATTGTCCATAGTGATCAACCGCCTTTCCCTTTAGTGGTTTTCCATCAGAATTACCAGCTTGCTTTTTTCACACCGGGAATTTTTCCTTCATGTGCCAGTTTTCGAAAATTGATGCGTGACATGCCGAACTGTCTCATATATCCTCTAGGACGGCCGTCAATTCTATCACGATTCTGCAGTCTTGTCGGCGATGCATCTCTTGGAAGTTTTGAGAGACCTTCATAATCTCCTTTTTCTTTCAGTTCTTTTCTTAAAGCCGCATATTTTTCAACCGTTGCCTGCTGACGTTTCAATTTAGCGATTTTACTCTTTTTTGCCATGATCGATTCCTCCTAGTCGTAATGGGTTATTTTTGGGCAGTCATTATTTAATGAGCCAGCATGTCCTGCACTAGTCCTTCTGAGTCAAGTTCAGATGGATAATAGGTTGGCCAATTTGTTACTTCATCAATCAGTTCGTCATGGTCATCTCCCCAGTACAGGTGGAAGTGATCTGATTCATTCGGTGAAATAATATGATCACTGAACTGGATATATTGAGGCATCTCTTCACTACCTTCTACACGTGAAAAGATGAAGCGTACACCTCTGTTTCCTCTCTGGTAATTCAATACTTCATAGCCGTCATATTCGTACTCGGCTGTATAGTCATTACCATCCTGATAATAGAAAGTAAAACTGTCGTCTTCAATCACAATACGATCAACATCTGTTTCATAGCCGATATCGTAGTATTCGACATAATCATCAAAGTCCATTGTGTCGCTCTCGGCTGCCTTAGCTTCGAAGACTTCATCCAGGTCACCAGACTGAAGATAAGGGTAGACAGACTGCCAATCCCCTTCCCAGTCGGACAAATCGCGGTCTCCTATTTCATCATTATAGAAGAACCCTCTATAGATGCGTCGTGTTGTTTCGTCATGTCCATGGTGGTCATCGATTTCAACCACTACAGGTTCTGATTCTTCAAGAACTTCTTCATCATCGTTAACTAAAACCGCTTTGATCTGCAGCCCATCTAGTGTCGCCTCACGTGAGAAGCGTTCAGTTGTTTGAGCACTGACTAGACTCCATTCCTGATCGTCACTATCTCTTGTATGCCATTGCCACTGTGCATCTTCTGCAGTCTCTGAGCTAGCGACCAGCTCAACTTCGTCACCCGTATGATAGTGATGCGCCAGACCCATTATTTCGATGCCTTCTCCTGCTAACTGATTGGTGTCTTCTCCAGCAGTCTCTTAAGTATCAGATTGAGCAGCACTGGATTCCGGTTCTTCTTCAGTCGTACATGCGGTCAGTAGAAGAGCTGAAGCAAGAAATGCAGCCCACTTTATGTATGCTTTTGTCATAAAAAATCATCCTTTTCCTAAATCATAATCATTACGATTTATCACTTTACATCCTTATGTTTGATCTGTCAAGAGAAATCGAAAATAAAAATAGTTTATTCCATTGCCGAATTATTTTTTAAATAAAAAAAGATGAGAGACAGTCTCTCACCTCAGTTTATTTATCCAGAATTTTTTTGCCATTGTAATAGCCATCTTTTGAAATTCTGTGGCTTATGCGATATTCTCCTGTACTTGAATCTAAAGAAAGACCCCCAGGTACATTAGCTCCTTTATGTGTCCGTCTCTTTCTCTGCTTAGCTTTCGATGTTCTTCTTTTTGGTACTGCCATTATATTTCCTCCTCAACAAATCGTAATCGTTACGTTTTAGAATTCTACTATACCTTTATATAATTATCAAGTATCTAGTGAGTTTTCCTCTAATTCTCTTGAAAATTGCAGGAAACACCTATATAGTTTAGTAAATCGTAATTGTTACGTTTTAATTTAAACAAAGGATTGAATAAAATGGATTTTTCAGAAGCACGCAGAAAGAAAGTTCGTGGAATGAGTAATGAAGAGTTTGTTCATTCTTATTTAGACGAGTGGCTTACAAGTGAAAGTATGGTTATTGTAAGTATAGGGAAAGATCAGATTGTAAAAACCTATCAGACCTCAGACTCCCAGCTCACAACGATAGGTCTGCTCGAACTTGCAAAACAGCAGATCATGGACAGTATGGACGAATAAAAAAGCACTGGCGCCTGCCCAGTGCTTTTATCATTCATTCTATTTAATGGCGTACATACGAATATTTTCTTTAATAGCAGCTAAATGAGCCTTTCCTACATTGACCTGTTCATTATCGATGTCAACATCTGATCCGTCTTTAGGCAGCGCCTGTTCAAGAGTCGTTTCATATTCATCAATAGACAGCTCACGACGATCATCAAGTACAGCTTCATGCGCTTCTTTATTCAGGAACTGTTTATAATCAGGCTTGACTACCCCACTGAAGAATTCGCCTACCGCTCCGGAACCGTAACTGAACAATCCGATACGTGCGCCTTCTTCCAGTTCAGGTCCCTGTTCCAGTAGTGACAGAAGACTCAAATATAAAGAGCCCGTGTAGACATTCCCTACTTGCTTATTATAGTGGATACTGTCGTGATAAGAGTTCATCAGGCGCTTCGCTTCACTTTCATCTGCGTCTTCAGTCAGTGCAAGAATCGCTTTCTTGCCCATCTTAGTATACGGAAGGTGGAAACACATCGCTTCAAAATCACTCAATTCCCGACGGGTCTGTTCTTTGTAATTGTTCCATACTTCTTTCAAGAAGCTTAAATAAGCTTCATTTGAAAATTTTCCGTCCACAAAGGCATAGTCTGAATACAACGGGCGCCAGAAATCAGAAATATCTTTCGTCATTGACGCGCTGTCATTATCCAGTGACATGACTCGAGGGTTCTGTGAAAGAACGATCGCAACAGCTCCAGCTCCCTGAGTAGGTTCCCCACCAGTTTTCAGACCATATTTTGCAATATCCGAACCTAAAACGAGTACTTTACTTTCAGGATTCAATGCAATATGTCCCATTGCCATCTTGATTCCTGCTGTCGCTCCGTAACAAGCCTGTTTCAGCTCAACACAACGCGCATTTTTCTGAATACCTGTCAGCTGATGGACCCATACGGCGCCAGACTTGGAGTGATCGACACCTGACTCTGTCCCAAACAGGACAAAATCGATAGCTGCTTTGTCTTCATCATCTAAAATAGATAACGCTGCATTTGCCGCCATACTGACCGAGTCGTGATGCAGTGGGGCAATAGCCATCTTTTCCTGACCAATACCGATCGTATACTTAGCAGGATCGACACCTCTGACCTCTGCTAATTTCTCCATATCTACAAAAACGTTTGGTGTGTAAAATCCAATCTTATCAATTCCTATATCCAACCGATTGTCCTCCTGTCGTCATTCTCTCTATCTTAACTCTCATACAGTATAAATCAGCTTGTTTAAAATTTATTTAAGAATATTAAAGAATGACTTTTATCTCAATATAAGGGTCATTCATGCACGAAGTCAGACAGCGAATATGCCATAAAACCTATATTTGGCGTATTCGCTAGTCATTCTTACACCCTAATCGTCCATATATCTGTTTATGAGCGGTTCGACACCCCCCGCTATCTACAGGAGAAGCAAAAAGAGGTCGTTCGCTACGACGCAAACGGCCTCTCCTCTTATTCTGATTAAAATGTGCTTTCTTCTCCTGTTTCTGTGCTATCTAGGAAAAGTCAGAATGATTTTTCCACCTGCATGGCCTGTTTCAATCAATTCGTGGGCTTTCCTGACACCTTCTTCCGTAAAGTCCAGCATCTCTGAAATGACCGGTCTGATTTTTCCTTCCTCAAGCCACTTGAGCAAATCTTCCAGCGCTTCTTTTGTGGGACTCATTGAGAAAAACTCTGCTTTAACCGCTGTATTTTCGTCGGGTTCTGCTGCAATCGACAGCAGGTGTCCGCCTTCTTTAATGACCGACAGACTTCTAGTCTGAACGTCTCCACCAACCGTATCGAATACAAAATCAACTGGATCAAGCAGCTCTTCAAAAGCTTCTGACTTGTAATCGACTGGACGATCCACACCCAAATCCTTGAGTAGACTCTGATTCTTTCCACTTGCCGTTGATGCAACCCAGGCTCCTTTGATCTTGGCGATTTGAACAGCAAGAGATCCTACGCCACCTGAACCGCCATGTATCAGAACACTCTGTCCTTCTTTAACTTGCCCTCGCGTAACTACCGCTTCATAAGCCGTCTGCCCGGCTAAAGGAATAGCTGCAGCTTCTTCGAAAGAGACCGTATCGGGCAGGACCACAGCCCTGTCAGGATTTACTACAACAAATTCTGCGTATGTTTTCGTTCCGTTTGCCATGACGCGGTCCCCAACTTTAAAACCAGTCACATCATCGCCAACTTCTACTACCGTCCCCGATACATCTCCGCCAACGATCATTGGTGTCTTGCCGCCAAACAACCCTTTCCTGCGCTTAACATCAATCGGGTTGACACTTGTAGCAGCCATTTGAACGATCATTCGGTCCGGTTTCAGATCCGGTCTATCGATGTTCTTCATCTGCAGCTTTTCTATTCCGCCAAACTCGTCGATCACTATTGCTTTCATATTATTGCCTCCTGAAAAGTATTCTTCTTATCGTAGTTTACCAAAAAAACAGATCGCCGTGGGTGACAGCCTGCTTTATTTCAATTATTGGGTTCTTAAATTACATCAAGTAGCCAAGCAGCTGAGTGACTAATACGAAGTAAATGACCAGCCCAGATATATCTTTAATCGTCGTAATGATCGGATCTGCTCCTGCAGCCTGATCGATGCCCAGTTTGAACAGGATGTAAGGAATAAAGAAACCAAGTACGGTTGCGAGAGTCATAGTAACTGCCAGAGCGACACCAACGGCTATTCCCAGTTCAGGAATGCCCTGCCAGACGGAAGCAATGATCCCTGTCACCAGCCCCACTAATGCACCCATACTTAGACCGACCAGCGTCTCTTTACCTAAATGCTTCATAAAACGGTTGGTATCGACATGACCCAGAATCAGTCCACGTGCGAAAATAGTTGAGGACTGCGTTCCTGCACTCCCTCCCATATCCATAATGACCGGAATGAAGATCGCTACTGCCGCAATTGCTTCAAGGGCTTCTTCAAATGAATCGATAACGACACCTGCAAGCAGACCCCCGACCATCGTAATAACGAGGAAAGGCAGCCTGACCTTCCAAATCTGCATAATAGACCCGTTGACCAGACGCTCACTGCGGTTGGATTCCCGATCATTTAAGTCCGCCAGACCGGCTTTATCGAAGATATCTTCTGTTGTTTCTTCTTCGATGATATCCATGGCGTCATCGAAAGTCAGGATTCCAACGATCCGATTTTCCTTATCAACGACTGGCAGAGCAAGAAAGTCGAGCGTCTGAAGCATACGTGCGGCCTCTTCCTGATCGGTATCCGTCGAAACTTTCGCTACACACTTGTGCATGACCGTTTCGATACGTGCATCAGGATCAGCGATGACCAGTTCTCTTAGTGACAGCACACCTTCCAGCATTCTTTTTGCATCGGTCACGTACACGATATAAATCGTTTCTTTTTCAGCAGCCGTCAATCTAATTGCCTCAAGCGCTTCTTTCACAGTCTGTTCTTTTTTGACCGTTACGTATTCCGGTGTCATCAGACGACCCGCTGTTTCTTCTTCGTAACCCATAAGCAGCGCCGTTGCCTGCCGTTCTTCCTGGTTGAGTGAGCCGATGATTTTTTTCGTGACCTTAGCTGGAAATTCGTCCAGCAGACGTACACGATCATCCGGGGCCATTTCTGCAAAGACCTCGATGACTCGTTCTTCACTGAACGAGCTGATCAGCTGCTGCTGACTGTTCGGATCCAGATCCTCAAATATATCCAGCGCACGGTCTTTAGACAGCAGGCGAAAGACCACTGCCTTTTCGTCCGCAGGCAGGTCATGCAGCAGATTAATCAGATCAAGATCCCCTGCACCTGACAGTGTCTGCTTCAAGCTTTCCATATCTCTTTTCTCAAGATGAGTCCATACTGTGTTTTTGAATTTTTCCATGATGATTCCTCCAATATATTATGTTATTCCAATGTTCTCCCGTTATACTTACCAGCCAACTTAAACTTTCACTGTCGTCATTTATCACCATGACTCCACCCCCATTTTTTTGCAGTTACTGTCAAATTTTTTTGTTCTTAAAGGTCTATAACCGTTGTTCTATCAAGGAAAAGACAAAAAACACTTGCCCCTCCCTCATTTATCGGTAAAATAGTAGGTACCCGACTACCAAACTATCCCCAGAAAGAAGGAAAAGCAAGTGCTGTATACCCCTATTATAAACTGTCAGTTTGAAATTATCTACTATTGCCTGAAAGAAAATATCAGACAACAGGAAATGCTTGAAAA
>NZ_BAAGIQ010000051.1:0-15860 GCF_054658175.1 Alkalibacterium sp. s-m-28 | reverse complement strand
GCGTCCGTCTTCCTTCAGATTCCGCCTCACGGCGGACACCCTTGACTTTCGCTAACAGTTCCTACTGCCAAGTCTGTAGTGGACTTTCACCACCAAGTTGTCGCCCATGCCGGGCGCACGAAAAAAACTGGCCACCTTCATAGAAGGAGACCAGTTCGATTGGGTGACACTTATTTAGCTTCTTTAAAGCGTTTAGCCACTTCATCCCAGTT
The DNA here is from genome assembly GCF_054658175.1 of Alkalibacterium sp. s-m-28. Classification (NCBI taxonomy): domain Bacteria; kingdom Bacillati; phylum Bacillota; class Bacilli; order Lactobacillales; family Carnobacteriaceae; genus Alkalibacterium; species Alkalibacterium sp. s-m-28. The sequence continues at coordinate 15,648 of NZ_BAAGIQ010000051.1, read as the reverse complement.
GACAACATTCCAGAATGCCTGGATGTAGTCAGGACGTCTGTTCTGATAGTTCAGGTAATACGCGTGTTCCCAGACGTCTAGTCCAAGAATAGGCGTTTTCCCTTCAGAATAAGGAGAGTCCTGGTTCAAAGTATCCATGACTTCCAATTTTCCGTCAGCAACAACTAACCATGCCCAGCCTGAACCGAAACGGCCAGCAGCTGTCTGATTAAATTTCTCTTTGAATTCACCGAAACCGCCAAATGCATCGTTGATTGCGTCAGCTAGTTCGCCTTCTGGTTCTCCTCCACCATTTGGAGATAAGATTTCCCAAAAAAGAGAGTGGTTGGCATGTCCGCCACCATTATTTCTTACTGCAGTTCTGATATCTTCTGGAACAGAATCCAGTTTTTTCATTAAGTCCACAATACTTAATTCAGCAAGCTCAGGGTGATTTTCCAGTGCTGCGTTTGTTTTAGTTACATATGCCGCATGGTGCTTATCATGATGGAGATGCATCGTATCTTTATCGATGTGTGGCTCCAATGCATCATAATCATAAGGTAGATCTGGTAAAGTGTACGTCATAGTTAACATTCCTCCCAATACAAATTATCGTACATCTTTATTTTATCACTTATGATTATTTTAGCAAATAAAATTGCTTTATTTTAGTAAGTCTCCCTTTTAGACCTTATCAGACCAATGACACTTATCGTAATCAGTTTAGCGCTGCTAGTCAGTCAAAAGTCTGATTGCTTTTTTTCAGCCGGCAACGTACACTGTTTCTATGAGAAATTGACGATAAGGAAGGTAAAATGTGAAAGAATATATACTTATTGGATTCTTAAATCCTAAAAAGCTTGTACAAGCGAAAAATATGACCAGAAAACAGGTGTTGGCTTACTTCACGTTCCTGACGCTCATCCTAATCCTGTCCCTGGCCTCCCTGTTATCTAATGTAATGGGCAATCTTCAAAATGACGGAACAGAAATAGCAGAGACCTTACCCACCTTCACCATTGAAGACGGTCAACTGCAGACAGAAGCTGATCAGGAAACCTACGTGCATCAGACTAATTCATTCCTGTTCTTCTTCGATCCAAACGGTGCCATAGAGACGAACGAAATTGATGCCAACCTGGAACGCTTAAATGTCCCAATTGGTATCGGTTTGATGCAGGACGAGTTCTACATGAATGTGACCGGGCGCTCACTCCCAGTCAGTTATGAACAGCTGGATGGACTGGACGATACTTATCTACGAACAACTTTTCAGCAGATCGGCAGACTGTCTCCACTTGTCCTAGTGCTGATTTTCTTAATTGCCTATTTTGCCAGTGCCTTTGTATTACTGTATGAGTGGCTGATCGTATCACTATTTGCCAACATCCTAGTTACCCTGTTCCGCCTACGTTTCAAATTCAGAAAGAACGCTCGTATGGCACTCGTCAGTTTAAGTGTACCGACCCTCTTGCTTTCTATTTTGGAAGGAATCGGCCTGGTCGTTCCTTTTGCTTTCGAACTGAAGCTCGGATTCGCCTTGTATTTCCTATTCACCTCTTTAAAAGCGGTCGCCCCTAAACGAAAAGATCCTCACAACAAAGGATAATATAGTTTTTTTAGAGCAAGTAGCCTGTAAGGGGAGCTTGCTCTATTTTTTTGTCCTGTGACGGTTCTTTTGATTGAGGTTGATGATGTAGGTCGATTTTCATCTCTAATCAAGTCGATGAACTACTGCTACGTCGATTCTCAGTTTATTAGTGGTTACCATCTTGCCTACGAACTACAGGTAGAGTAAGTTTAGTTGTAGTTTATTTCCCATTGTCAGAAATAAGATATAGCTAGGACAGCTCTAGTTATATTTTAGAGCTACAAAAAGATCATAATCACCGTTAGGAGGCTTCTAGCTGCAGTTTTTCTGCCGAAAAAGCTTTAAACTATCATTAGAACGCTTCTAGCGGGACCTTATTAAGGCATAGGTAGCGGAACTGTAGTTAGAGGCAATTCTACTTATATCTTAACAATACGTGGTAAGATTAAACTGTAACTAAGCAGCTTGATTAGGAATATTTTGTATCGCTTGCTTTGATAATGAGCCGCTCACGACTAACTCACTCAAAAATTTATAAAAAAACCGTGAACACCTTATAAAATACCAATCCATTCCAAATATAAAAAAGCAGCGTTCCCTTGATATAATGGGTTCGCTGCTTCTAAGTTAGTTAGTCTCTGTCGTTTCGACGTTCAAGTCGTCTTGCGCGCTGTCTTTTCGCCTGTTTCTTACGTTCAATCTTCCGCTTGTATCCCGGTTTGATGTTCTTCTTGGCCTTCTTTCTCATCCCGTGAATTTCAGGGTCAAAGGATACCTCTTTGCTGACAGGCTTACGCTTGTCCCGACGGTTACGGTCATATGAATCGACGATTTCACCGTTCTTGATTTCCTTAGGTTTGAATTCAATACCTTTTTTCTCAATGGTCTGAATATCCTGCTCATCATCTGGGCCGTAAAGAGTAATCGCAGTTCCTGGAAGCTGATTACGACCTGTTCTACCGACTCGGTGAACGAAGAAATCCAGATCCTGAGGGACTTCAGCATTGATGACATGTGAGATCCCTTCTATGTCGATGCCCCGTGCAGCCAGATCGGTCGCTACAACGTACTGATAGTCCAGGTTCTGAACCTGTCTCATAACACGGCGACGTTCTCTTGAGGAAATGCCTCCGTGAATGACAGCTACATCCAGGCCTTTTTTCTTAAGTGAATGGGCTATGTCATCAACGTGTTCTTTCGTATTGGCAAACACTAGTGCCAGATACGGTTGGCCGATTGTCAGCAAGTTGTAGATCATATCGATTTTGTTCTTGCCTTTAGTGGAAATCAGCCAGTTATCAACAGTATCCGCAATAACCTGCTCGTTTTCCACTTCGATGATCAATGGACTCTTCATGTATTTCTTCAAGAAGGGCTGCAATTTCTGTGGAATAGTTGCAGAGAAGACTAGCATCTGTCCTTTTTCAGGCAGACGAGAGGCAATCTGGTCAACATCTTCCAGGAATCCCATGTCTAAAGTCATGTCCGCTTCATCAACGACCATGAAAGGGGCTGTATGTGTCAGAAGTGCATTAGCATTAATCATATCCAGCAGGCGACCAGGTGTACCAATTGCTACATGCGGCTGCTTGTTACTGAGTTTTTGAATTTGACGGTTTTTATCTGTTCCGCCGATAAATGACTGCACAATGATTTCCTGCTCAGAATGTTCTGCCAGCTGAGAGGCTGCATTGTATAACTGTTCAGCCAGTTCACGACTTGGTGCAGTAATAACGACCTGAACAGTGTTTCTCTCTGGGTTCAGTTTATTAAATAAAGGCAGTAAGAACGCGTGCGTTTTACCGGATCCAGTCTGAGACTGTCCGATAATATCTCTTCCTTTTTTAACCTCTGGAATCACTTTATTTTGAATGTCTGTGGGTTCGTTAAAGCCGATTTCTGAAATGGCTTCAATCAGGTAAGGCGATAAATTAAATTTATCAAATGGGTGTGTCATATTATATTCCTCTTTTCTGTTCTCTATGTATTGTACCAAAGCTTGAGACTTCAAGCCACAGTAAAATCGCACAATCGCTGTCATAAGACATATAGAATAAAGGGTTTCCTGAAAACAGCTCTTGAAAAGTCAGTTACCAGACCACCTTTTTCTTTATAACAGTACAGCAAAATTAAAAATGACCGGACTCGATCAAGCATCTAGTTAGGCTCAATCAAGTCCGGATCAGATATTCATTAATTTTACTTATACTTTAAAGTACGTTAATCAAATGGATACTGTCTTGGCTCTTCCTGTACGGAAATCCATTTCCACGTGGTGAATTCATCCAGTGAATGTTCACGACCGAAGCGTCCCAGTCCGGAAGCTTTGACTCCTCCGAATGCGATATATGGCTCGTCATTGACACTCTGGTCATTGATGTGCACCATTCCGGTTTCCATTTTCTCAGCAAAGGCAAAGGCACGTTTCTCATCGCTTGAAGAGACTGCTCCACTCAGCCCCTGCTCTGTATCGTTCGCCAGTTCCAGCGCATGTGCTTCATCTTTAGCTGGAATGAGTGTTACGACAGGACCGAACATTTCATTCTGAGCAGTCGTCATATCGTTGGTTCCTTTAAGGATGAACGGAGTCAGGACATTGCCTTCACGTTTTCCTTCAAGAAGGACTTCTGCACCTTCTGACTTGGCTTTTTCAACCTCGTCCAGCAGACGGTCGACTTCTCCGCCATCAATAAGCGGTCCAATCAGTGTCCCTTCTTGAGTCGGATCACCATGCTTCAGATCTTTTGTCTTCTCAACGAATTTTTCAGCAAATTCATCATAAACCGATTCGTCAACGATGATACGGTTAGTTGCCATACAGATCTGACCACTATGCATAAAGCGTCCGTAAATAGCCCCTTTAACTGCAGTTTCAATGTCCGCATCGTCAAGTACGACCATGGCGTTATTCCCGCCCAGTTCTAGAATTGTCTCCTTGACTTCTCGTCCGCAGACTTCACCAATCTGTTTCCCGACTCCAGTGGAACCTGTGAATGAAATCAGATCCGGGACTGGGTGCTCATGGAAGCCGTCACCTATTTCAGAAATTTTAGGGTGCACGACCTGGAGTACTCCTTTAGGCAGTCCTGCTTCTTCAAATACCTTGGCGATAATATTACCACCACTGACAGGTGTCTGATGACCTGGTTTAAGGACGACTGCGTTACCTGTAGCCAGTGCCGGTGCAACTGAACGCATGGACAGGTTCATTGGGAAGTTGAATGGTCCAATGACACCTACAACCCCCACAGGTTTTCTCTGGAGATAATTCTTCTTACCTGGAATCATGGACTGATTCACAATCGTCTCCATCTGGAACGGAAATTCTGCAGACAGATGCATGACAGCAATAACTATATCGATTTCAAGTTGTGCTTTAGCGATCGTTGACCCAGCATCTTTTACTAGAATATCGGTAATCTCTTCTTTTCTGTCTTCGATGATTTTTATAGCTTTGCGGATAATGCCTGCTTTTTCAAATGGACTGACTTTTTCCCATTCTTTCTGGTGACGCTTGGCACTTTCATATGCCTTATCTAAATCTCCTGCAGAAGCTGCGCGAACCGTCGCATACAAATCTTCAGTGTAAGGATCGATTGATTCAATGACTTCTTTACTGCTGCCTTCTACCCATTCCCCATCAATGTAATTCAGATCAAGATTGTCGTACTTATACAATGATCTCATCCTTTCAGTTTTATCTATTGATAAGCTTAATGGAAACGTTTTGGGATCTTCAACTCAAACGATTTAAAGCCTAATGATTCGTTATCTTTCATAATAAAGTTGAATGATAGTAAAATTAAAAGTAAAATAGAAAACAGAATGAATCAGACATGATCATCATGTAGAAAAGAGGAACGATATGTCTCAAGGAACGAAAGCACTATTCATCATTTTTGGAGCGACCGGCGATCTGGCTCATCGCAAGTTGTATCCTGCTATATATAAACTATATAAAAAAGGATTTCTCGGTGAATCATTTGCAGTCATAGGAACCGCCAGACGTGAATGGTCGGATGACTATTATCAGGACGTCGTTATGGATTCCATTTCAGATTTGACTGAATCACAAGAACATGCCGGCACGTTTGCAAGTCATTTCAGATATCAGTCTCACAACGTTAATGACACTGAGCATTACCACACACTGAAAGATCTTGCTGATAAGCTGGACGAAGAGTATGACATCGACGGCAACAGAATTTTCTATCTGTCCATGTCTCCAAGCTTCTTCGGTACAATTACGAGTCATCTTAGAGAACAGAATCTTGTGACAGAAAATGGCTTCAACCGAGTCATCATTGAGAAGCCGTTCGGTTCAGACTTCAATAGTTCAAAAGAACTGAACGATGAAATCAATGCATCCTTTGATGAAGACCAGCTTTACCGAATCGATCACTATCTCGGTAAGGAAATGGTTCAGAATATACTGGCCCTTCGTTTCTCCAACAGTCTGATTGAAAACAGCTGGAATAAAGACTCCATTTCAAACTTTCAGATTACATTAAGTGAAGATCTTGGTGTAGAAGAACGTGGTGAATACTATGATAAAAGTGGTGCGCTTAGAGACATGGTCCAGAATCATGTGCTTCAGATGGTGAGCCTGCTGACTATGAACAGCCCTAAAGCCTTCACGACTGAAGAAGTTCGTAAAGAAAAAATGGCGATCCTGAATGCATTGAAAGACCCTGTTGTCACTCAAGACGAAGACACTGAATTTGTCAGAGGACAATATGATACGTCTATTGACGGAGAAACTAAAGGCTACCGTGATGAAGATAAAGTCGACCCAGAGTCCCTGACGGAAACCTTTGTTGCTGGAAAAATAATAATCGAAACAGATGAATGGCGCGACACGCCGGTTTACATCCGAACAGGTAAACGCCTGGCAGAGAAAACGTCTCGTGTCGATGTTGTATTCAAGCCTTCTCAGACAGCTCTTTTCGATGATAAACCGACAGTCCTTTCTATTTTAGTCAGCCCGAATGAAGGTTTCGAGCTTCTCCTAAACAACAAAAAGATCGGTCCTGGAATGGAACTGGAATCTGTCAGACTGTCAGCAGTCCGATCAGAAGAAACAGTTGAAGAAAGTCCAGAAGCTTACGAAAAGCTCATTCTTGATGTGCTGAACGGCGATGAAACACATTTTGCTCACTGGCAGGAAGTGGCGACTTCATGGAAATATGTCGATCAGATCAGAGAAAAATGGGACAGCTTTACTGATTCTATTCCATTTTACCCTGCTCTCACCATGGGTCCTGATGAAGCTGATACGTTGCTTCAAAATGATGGAAACAACTGGATTTATAAAGCATGAGCATATAATTAGAAAAACCGAGTCTCCTGTCAGTTCTGACAGATGACTCGGTTTTTAATTTAGACTAAACGACTGGTATCGAGGTCCTCTATACTGTAAAAGAATGTCTTCAGATTTTCCTTAATATCGGGAATTCTGTTATTCTCATCATTTTCGATTTGAAGAACCAGTTTCGGTTCATGCAGACTCATTCTTAGAAGGAGCCAGCCCTTACCATAAGGATCGCTGATCTGACTTCTCATTCCTTCCAGATTATCTTCTACCAGACTGAAGCCCTCTGTTTCTTTAACCCATAAAGCAAATCGCTCAAGTATAGCCGGTCCGACTTCCTTGTAGGCTGGTGTTTCTATGACAAAACGAATTTCTTCTGTTTCTGCCGGCTGATCAAGATCTTGAATCAGTTCAGCTACACTACTGCCAGAAAGAGACATTTCCGCTTCTTTAGCAATGATCTTAGCTGCGAGATATGCCCCATCATCAAGGAAATAATTTTCTCTGATCGCCGCGTGTCCACTGGTTTCGATAGCCAGCGCACAGTCAATGCCCTGATCGTTCAGTTCAATTCCCCGATTAATGACATTACGGTATCCGGAAATGTAACGGTCGATTTTCCCACCTTTTGATTCAATAAACTGGATGAGGTGATCGGAAACTGGAGAGTTCGTCACGATAGTAGTTCCCGGATTCTCTTCAAGTATGATGGCTCCAATTAGACCAATAAGGTTATTTCTGTTAATACTATGACCTTTTTTGTCTACGATCGCAGACCGGTCGACATCTGTATCAAAAATGATTCCTAAGTCTGCTCCATTAGCCAGTACAGCTTCAGAAACACTTTTCATCGCGGCTTTATTATCAGGATTTGGTTCATGGTTAGGAAATGTTCCATCCGGCTCAAGGAACTGGCTACCTGTTGTATCTGCTCCTAATGGTTTTAGTACTTTATCAGCAAAAAATCCACCCGCGCCATTTCCTGCATCGACGATTATGCGACGTCCTTCCAAAGGGCGAGCGGTTTTTTCAACACCAAGTGATTCACGTATTTTACCGATAAGGTCATCAGCATAGACAGATAAAAGGTCTTTAGCCACAACATCCCCTTTATCGACCTGACCAAGCTGATTAACAGGTGTATCAGCAAGGTTAAGAATAGATGTGATATCATCATGTTCAAGTCCTCCGTCTTTAGTGAAGAATTTCAGTCCGTTATATTCCATAGGCAAATGACTGGCAGTAATCATGATACCCAAGTCTGACTTGAAGTCTTCATACTGTGTAGACATAAATAAAGCGGGAGTCGTAGCCATTCCCGCATCGATCACAGTCATGCCCAGATCAGTAAATACGTGAGTCAGCCACTCTTTAATCGACGGTCCAGAAAGTCGGCTGTCGTATCCAATCGTTACTACCGTTTTATCTAACCGTTTATTCGATTTTTCAGTCCACCACTTAGCTGTGCCTCGGGCAATGAGCCTAATTGTTTCCTCCGTCAGATTCTTCTTATGTACATCTGTATCCAGTGCGAATCCTCTAATATCCGATCCGTTCTGTAAAGACATTAATTCAGTTCTATCCATCATCAGTCTCCTCAATCAGTTGTATTTTTTTTAACCATATGTTTCCTCTATTACTATAATTTGCTTTAATATTTTTTGCAAGCGCATCCTAATTTTTCAAAAAAAAAGAGACATGACAAAAAAATCACCGGCACGCTGTAAAATTCAGCGGGTGTCTGGTTTATTCTCTGCTGTCTCTTTCCTTTCAGGAATGGTCTGCTAATAGATTGTCATAATAATTATAAATCTTTTCAGCGTCTTCATTCGTTCTGGAAATAAGTATGATGGTATCATTTCCGGCTACAGTTCCTGCAATTTCAGGGAATTCTATATCATCTATCAATGCGCCGATGACGTGAGCATTCCCGGGTATTGTCACTATAATGTTCATGAACTGGACCCGTTCGTAACTGGTGACCACACTTTTTATAGTAGAATTCAGCTTGTCTTCCATAGTCAGCTGATTGTTCTGATAAATCGTGTATTTTGTACCATTTGCTGCACTATTGGTCTTGACCAAGTTAAGTTCCTTAATGTCTCTGGAGATCGTCGCCTGTGTCGCCTTTACGCCTTTTTCCTGGAGCTGATGAAGGAGTTCTTCCTGTGTAGCAATATCATTATTTAAAATGATCTGCTTGATCAGCATCTGTCTTTCAGATTTCTTCACTTGACATCCCTCGTTTCCCAAATATTAGTAAATATTAGTTGGTATTATAAATATTAGTATAACCTATTTTCAGAATATTTTCATTAGAGACATACTAACTATACCAATATTTTAATTAGAAGTTTCACAATCTATCCATATTTAGTAAGTATTGCTACAACCGGCGAGCTTTGCTATAATACAAGTGCTAATCATTTAGACTAAAGAATCGGCTATGATGTTTGATTGTTCAAATTTCAGCCCTTTTTTTATGCTTTGAACACTGGAGCTTTATTCACTTCTGCTCACTATTAATAGGAGGTCTATACCTTGGACTACAGACAACTGGTTGCGGAAGCAATCCACAACGAATTAAAAGATCATTTGGATCTGAACGAAATCAATAACTTATTAGAAAAGCCTAAACATGCGGAACACGGAGATATCGCCTTTCCTGCCTTTCAACTGGCTAAGCTGTTTAGAAAAAATCCTGCTCAGATCGCACAGGAACTTGGAGACAGCATTACCTCACCTATCATCTCCAGCGTACAAGTTATCGGGCCCTATATTAATTTCTATTTAAATAAGAAATCAGTATCCCAGGCTGTCATCAATGACGTAATCAAAGAAAAAGGACATTACGGTGAACTGTCTATTGGAAATGGTGGGAATGTGCCTATAGACATGTCTTCTCCAAATATAGCCAAGCCGATGTCCATGGGGCATCTGCGCTCAACAGTTATCGGAAATGCCTTGTCAAATATACTTGCAAAAGTTGGCTTCTCCCCTATCCGCATCAATCACCTGGGTGACTGGGGCACGCAATTTGGTAAACTGATTACAGCTTATAAAAAATGGGGAAATGAAGAAGATGTTCGTTCTGAACCTATTAAAGAACTTTTAAGACTATATGTCAAATTTCACGATGAAGCTGAAAACGATCCTTCTCTTGAAGATGAAGGCCGTGCCTGGTTCAGAGAGCTAGAATCTGGTAATGAAGAAGCCGTTGAATTATGGAAATGGTTCAGAGATGAGTCCTTAAAAGAATTCGAGAAAGTATACAAGCGTCTGAACATCTCATTTGATTCATATAACGGAGAAGCGTTTTATAATGATAAGATGAGTGATGTCGTTTCCCTGCTTGATGAGCATAAGCTCCTTACTGTTGATCAGGGCGCACACATCGTCAACTTGGACAAATACGACCTGAATCCAGCACTTATTAAGAAATCTGATGGTGCCACGCTTTATATGACACGTGATCTGGCGGCTGCTCTTTACCGTAAAGATAATTATGACTTTTCACAGTCTCTTTACGTCGTTGGTCAGGAACAGTCCAATCACTTTAAACAGCTTAAGGCTATACTTAAGGAACTGGATTTTGACTGGGCGGATTCAATCCATCATATCCCATTTGGTCTGATTACAAAAGACGGCAAGAAGCTGTCCACACGTAAAGGGAAAGTCGTCCTGCTTGAAGAAGTACTCAATGAAGCAACTGCCCAAGCACTCCAACAGATTGAAGACAAGAACCCTAACCTTCCTGACAAAGAAAAAGTTGCAGAACAAGTGGGGGTAGGAGCAGTTGTCTTCCACGACTTGAAAAATGATCGCCTGAACAACTTTGACTTCACGATCGAAGAAGTGGTCCAGTTTGAAGGAGAAACCGGCCCTTACGTTCAGTATACTAGAGCTCGTGCAATGAGTATATTGAGAAAGGCCGGCTTGGAATCCCTGTCTCCTTCTGATGCTTTCGCCCTGAGCGACGACTACAGCTGGGAAGTGATCAAGCTGCTCCACGATTACCCTGATACAGTCAGACGTGCATATGAAAACTACGAACCGTCAATTATTGCGAAGCACGCCATCAATCTGGCTCAGGCCTTTAATAAATTCTATGCTAATGTCCGCGTCCTGGATGAAGATCCTGAGAAAGACGCTCGACTGGCCCTGGTTTTCGCCATCACCGAAATTCTGAAAGAAGACTTAAGAATTCTTGGTGTCGAAACACCTGATGAAATGTAATAATAAAGCTTAATATAGAGGTAAAGCTGCCATCGGAGATCCACGGACCTTCGATGCCGGCTTTGTTTCGTCTGAGCGGATGTCGCAAATGGCTCATATAAGCATGTTATGAACCATTCGTGCTTTTAATAGAGTGGCGAATGACCCATATCACTGGTTTTTTAGACATTCACCCCCATTGTTAATCGGTGAACTGCTCATATCTGCAACTTATGGTGCATTCGCAATTAATTGAGTTGCAGCTAAATATTCAACGACCCAAACCCTCTTCACAACAGTAAAAAGGCTGATCTGCACAACTACGCAGATCAGCCTTTTCTTTATAAAAAACAGTGTTAAGCTTTAATCAGTCGACTAGCTGGCTCTCTTTTACTTCAGTTTATCGTTTTCGTAAGTGTGCATTTTCTCCAGTTGAGGAAAGTCCTGCTGTCTCAAGGCCTCATAAATAAGTATATTGGCCGTATTCGACAGATTTAGTGAACGGACATGTGTGTCATTCATAGGGATGCGGAGACACTTCTCCGCATGCTTCCTCATGAAGATCTCAGGAAGGCCTGTTGTTTCCTTTCCAAATAGAAAGTAGTGATCTTTATCTGTATCAGTGAAGTCGACGTCTGAATACACTTTTTCAGCGAATTTTGATATCAGATAGAGAGGCTGGTCACCTACTGCAGTCATAAAGGCATCCAGGTCTTTATGGTAATGTATATCTACAGCGTGCCAGTAGTCGAGACCTGCTCGTTTCAGATACTTGTCATCCGTTTTAAAGCCGAGCGGTTCGATCAGGTGCAGAACAGTATTGGTACCGGCACATGTACGGGCAATGTTTCCAGTATTTGCCGGGATCTGTGGTTCAAATAATGCGATATGGTTTGTCAATGCTTGTCTCTCCTCTTGCTTTCGATTGCATCCAGTCTTTCTCTCAGACCCGCGATTGCTTCGTTGAACTCGGTAATGGTTTCCTCATCGGTTTCTTTGAGTACAGCTTCTTCGAGAAAAGCCAGGACATCTTCATTCGGCCGCTTGCTGATGATAGTGGCTACTGCCCAAGCCGCTGTTCCACGGATCATCGGTCTCGGATCATTATCGATTACATTCAAAAGATCCGGAACAGCCGTGAAGTCTCTGTAGTTGGCTAGAGCGATAATCGCATTTCTCTGGAGCGGTTTCTTCCCTCGCCAGGATCCAGCCATTTCTCCGAAAGTCTGCTTGAATTCTTTATTTGAAATAGTCAGCAGAGGTTTAAGTTCCGGCGTCGTGTTGAACGGTTCAGGCTCCATATCTTCATGAAAGTGAGAATCCACCCCTTTATTATATGGGCAGACAATCTGACAGATGTCGCAGCCATAAATGACATGCCCTATTTTACGCCGGTATTCTTTGGGCATATACCCTTTGGTCTGAGTCTGGTAGGACAAACAGCGCTGAGCATTCATTCGGCCGTCACCAAGTAAAGCATCTGTCGGACACGCATCCACACAGCGGGTACAGTCGCCACATCCGAAATCAACTTCACTATCCGGTTCAAAGGCGATATTCGTAATGATTTCACCAAGATAGACATAGGAGCCGTATTCCTTGGTGATAAGCAAGCCGTTTCGACCAATGAATCCAAGACCGGCACGCTGAGCCACTGCTACATCGACCAGTTCACCTGTATCGACCATTGGCTTGAATGTGACGTCCCCTTCTGCTTCTTGACGGATGTACTCGATCAACTGATCCATTTTTTCCCTCAAAATCAAATGATAGTCTTTTCCCCACGACGCACGAGCAAATTCTCCGCGACGTTCTCCTTTGACGCGTGGCGCCTTTTCTCTCATTTTGGAGGGATAAGCCAGAGCAATCGCAATGATCGACTTGGGCTGGTCAAAAATCTTTTCCGGATAGATGCGTTCTTCAATTATCCGGTGCTCAAATCCGGAATGATGGCCTTTTTCCTGCTGGGCATGAAGCTTTTCTTCCAGATCATAGAAAGGGTCGGCGTGCGTGAATCCAATCTTGTTGATACCCAGCTCTTCCGCCTTATCAATGATCTTTTCTTTAAGCAGCTGATTCATACGTGCTCCCTCCTCTCTTTATCCTTACGTTCCAGTACTAATGACTGCCTTTATTTTGATGCGGCAATTTCTGCCAATTTATTACAGAGTTCATTGTAGCTCATTCCGGAAGCAGCAGCCTCCTGAGGGAACAAGCTGGTTGGCGTCATGCCTGGCAGTGTGTTGGCTTCTATACAGTAGACTCCGCCATCTTCAGACACCATGAAATCAATGCGCGAATAGTATTCCAGACGAAGTGCTTTGAAGACTTTAAGAGCTGTCTCCTGCATTTTCTCAGCAATTGCAGGATCCACTTCGGCTGGGCAGATTTCAATGGTTGCGCCTTCCTGATACTTGTTTTCATAATCATAGAACCCTGTTTTAGGGATGATCTCAATAACAGGCAGGGCCTTTCCTTCAAGAACCCCAACAGAAAATTCACGACCGCTTATTTTCTCTTCGATCAGAACTGACGGAGAGTACTTCTTGGCTTCTTTGACTGCCTGCTTCAAGTCCTCCTGGTTGTCCACGATATACACACCGATACTTGATCCGCTGGCGTTCGGTTTAACTACGCAAGGTACAGCGCTGGTCGGTTCGTCTGACTGTTCCAGCACTTCCCATTCAGGCGTCAGAATACCTTGTGCTGACATGATTTCTTTAGAAAGGATCTTATTCATGGCAATAGCACTGCCTAAATACCCAGTTCCTGTGTAAGTAATGTCGTATAAGTCAAACACTGCCTGAAGCTGACCGTTTTCCCCTAGTTCCCCGTGAAGAGAAAGGAAGACGAGATCCGCAGACTGACAAATTGGAATGATGTTTTCTCCGATCATTTCATTCGGCTTTTCCTTTTGAGCTTTCAGCGCATCAAGGTCCGGTATCTGCTTTCTGACTTTGTACTCATATTTATCTTTCTTTAATTTTTGGTAGGCCTCTTCGAAAGTCACTGCTTCACTGGTTCCGAAATACAGATCCAGCATAATGACTTGATGTCCGTTTTCCATGAGAGCATTGGCAATCAGACTTCCAGAACTTAATGATACTTCTCTTTCATGGCTGTAACCGCCGGCTAGCACTACAATATTCATAATTAACTCCTCCTATAACGTCTCTATGTATTATACACCATGACCTTCACACATAGTAATGTTTTAAATGAGTTTTACCGAGTTGAGCATTTTTCAGCGCAAAAAAAACGTATCGCCTCGGTGTCAAGCACTGCGAAACGATACGTTGATGAAGCCTTTGAAAATTCACGTTTTTTTTATCAGCTTCTGATGGGTTGACTGATAAAAACCAATGAACCAAATTAGCTTATGAAGTACATATTAGCATCTCCTGTATAAAAACACAAGGCTATGCACCAAATAAATCCTTCTAAATCGTGACAATTCTAATGTATAATTGTCAATTTTATGCTGAATCCTCCGATTCGCCTATCAGGATAAGTAAATCCACTGTAATTTCTTTCAACTTTGTTCGTATACTATCAAAGTCTGCTTTAATATGCCAACCAAGTGGGGTCATGGTTATAAAGTCTTCCACTAGTTCTTCAGGCAGCTGAAAGGTGTAGACAACAGATTCTTTTCGGACATGAGTATAATGTTCTTCGAATTTCTCAACAACTTGAACATTGGAGTAAGTCCGTTTCGATTCTTCCTGTAATTCCCGCAATTCTTTTAGGTACCCTGGATTCGGGACGACTTTGATGACCTGTCCCCCTTGTCTCATCAGTCTGTCAAATTCACTGTAATTGGATGGTGACAATATATTTAAAAGCGTATCATACTGGCGAGAAGCAAAGGGAGAACGAGCCAGATCAGCAGTTAGAAAGAAAATATCTTCATGGCTGGCAGCCGCCAGATTGATGCCTTCCTTTGAGATATCGAAGCTTATAATTGGCCCCTTATACCCATTTTTCTTCAAATAGGCACTGTGAGAGCCTTCACCGCATCCGATATCTAAAAGAACGCCTTCAGAATGCTTGAACAGTGACTGAATCTTATCCAGCAACGGCGCCCAAAGTCCGCTTTCAGCTAGTCGTTGTCTTGACAGAAGCATGTCTCTTGTATACTCGGACTTCATGCTTTTCTGCAATAAAAATAACGTCCCTTTTTTTGAGAGATCAAACTGATGACCATCCCGACAGATCACCTGATGATTATTTACGGATTCGAATGCCTGGCTGCATACCGGACATTGAAACAAGTGAAGATGATCTTCAAGAAATACCTGTGCTTTATCTATTTTCTTTAACATTTCATGCCTCTTTTCAAATGCTTTCGATAGACCTTTTTCCTTTATCATGATATAACGAAACTAACAAAGATGAAAGGATGATTCATAAATGCCCTGGGATGTGAACTACCCACCACTTAAATCCTTTGGATTTTGAAGTGGGGGCTTCCTACGAACTCCATTCTTATCTGCACAGACTTCATACAGACAGAGGAATCGGATAGGGGTAGGCTCAAAAGGCAGTCCCT
>NZ_BAAGIQ010000050.1:0-15867 GCF_054658175.1 Alkalibacterium sp. s-m-28 | reverse complement strand
CGTCCGTCTTCCTTCAGATTCCGCCTCACGGCGGACACCCTTGACTTTCGCTAACAGTTCCTACTGCCAAGTCTGTAGTGGACTTTCACCACCAAGTTGTCGCCCATGCCGGGCGCACGAAAGAAAGACCTTTAGTCATACTAAAGGTCTTTCTAACCAGATGTTTAATCTTACATGTGGATTGGTAAGCCTAAAGCCGCTTCTGCAGCATCCATAACTGTTTCACCTAGAGAAGGGTGTCCGTGGATAGTCAATGCGATATCTTCAGCATTCATGCCACTTTCAATAGCTAAACCTAGTTCAGCAATGATGTCAGAAGCACTGATTCCAGCAACCTGAGCACCTACAATGACATTATCTTCTTTGGTAGTGATCAGTCTGACAAATCCTTCAGTAGCATTAAGAGACAATGCACGTCCGTTTCCGCCAAGTGGGAATTTAGTGACTTTAATATCCATATCCTGTTCTTTCGCTTCACTTTCAGTTAAACCAACAGAAGCAATTTCCGGATCAGTGAAGGCTACTGCAGGAAGTGCACGGTAATCTACCGCTACTTTCTTGCCTGAGATAGCTTCCGCTGCGATTTTAGCTTCATAGCTGGCTTTGTGAGCCAATGCAGGTCCAGGTACAACGTCTCCGATGCCCCAGATGCTTGATACGTTCGTACGTCCCTGATTGTCAACCTTGATCAGACCACGTTCTCCAACTTCAACGCCAGCCTGCTCAAGACCAAGTTCGTCAGTGTTTGGACGACGTCCTACAGTAACAAGTACATAATCCACGTCAAGAGATTTTTCTTCTCCTTTAGCTTCATATTTAACTGTCACTCCGTTATCTGAAACAACAGCTTCTTTAGCCATTGCATCAGTTACGATGTCAACACCACGAGATTTAAAGTTCTTCTCAACAAGTTTGACCATGTCTTTGTCAAAACCGTTTAGAATAGATGGCAGACCTTCAAGGATAGTGACTTCAGTACCCAAGTTAGCGTATACTCCTGCTAATTCAGAACCGATGTATCCACCACCGACGATAGCCATTTTCCCTGGAATTTCAGACAAGTTCAGTGCGCCAGTTGAATCAAGTACGCGTTCACCGAATTTAAATCCTGGAATTTCAACCGGGCGGCTTCCTGTAGCCACAATAGCGTTATTGAAAGAATAAGTCTGAGCTTTATCTTCACCCATAACACGCAGTGTGTTTTCATCAACGAAGAAAGCTTCTCCATCAAGGATTTCAACTTTATTCTTTTTAAGCAGACCTTCAACACCTTTAGTCAGTTTAGAAACAACTTGATTGTTCTTCCATTCCTGAGTTTTGGCGAAGTCGATCGTTACATTCTCAGATGATACACCAAAAGATGTAGAATCAAGAGAATCCTGATATTTGTGACCAGCAGCGATCAATGCTTTAGATGGAATACATCCAACGTTCAAGCATACACCACCGATATATTCTTTTTCTACAATAGCAACTTTTTGTCCCATTTGAGCAGCTCTAATTGCAGCTACGTATCCGCCAGGTCCAGCGCCGATAACTACTGTATCCAGTTCAATTGCGAAATCTCCTACTACCATTTACGATTCACCTTATCCTTCCATTAATAATAATTCAGGATCTGCTAATAGACGTTTTAGTTCGTTCATAGCTTTCTGACCTGTCGCTCCATCGATTACTCGGTGGTCGAATACTAGTGACAATGCAAGCATTGGAGCAGCAACAACTTCACCTTCGTCGTTTACGATCGCTTTTTTAGCGATACGGCCAACGCCTAGAATAGCAACTTCAGGGTGGTTGATGATTGGTGTGAACCATCCGCCGCCAACAGAACCGATGTTGGAAATTGAAATAGATCCGTCAGCCATGTCGCTGGATTTCAATTTACCTTCGTGAGCTTTAGCTCCAAGTTCTGAAATTTCTGAAGCGATGTCGAACATTGATTTCTTGTCAGCATCAGAAACAACTGGTACGTATAATCCCTGTTCAGTATCTGCAGCGATACCTATGTTGAAGTAGTTTTTGTAGACCACTTCATCAGTTGTATCATCGATAGATGAGTTCAATGCTGGGAATTTCTTCATAACTGAGATGATTGCTTTAACAACGTATGGTAGGAATGTCAGTTTAACATCCTGCTCAGCTGCAATCGTCTTGAATTTAGTACGATGAGCCATCAATTTAGTTACATCAACTTCATCGAACAATGATACTGAAGGAATTGTCAATGAACTGTTGACCATTGCTTTAGAGATAGCTTTACGTGTAGTAGACATTTTTTCTCTAGTTTCTTCATCAGAACGACCAGATTTGAATGGTTTCGCTTCTGAAGATACACGTTGAATGTGCTTGCTTTCAGTTTCAGTTGAAGTACCTTCTTCAGAAGAAGACCCTTGATCAGCTGATTTAGATTCAGCAGATGCTCCGCCACCTTGCAGGAAGCTGTCGATATCGTCTCTAGTTGTACGTCCACCTTTACCTGTGGCTTCAACCAGGCTGATGTCTACATCTTTTTCACGCGCATATTGTCGAACAGATGGCATAGCCAGTACACGTTTATTCGGATCAGATGTTTTAACTACCTCACCGGAAGTAGCAGCTTCTGAACCTGCTGGATCTGTTTCTTCTGTTCCAGCAGCAGTTTCTTCAGATGACATTTCAGATTCAGCTACTTCTTCAGTTGAATCAGCTTCTTCCTCGCCACCTTCATGTCCTTCTGCGTCGATCTCAACGATTGGATCTCCTACAGAAGCTACTGTACCTGGTTCAACTAAGAATTTTTTGATTGTTCCATCAACTGGAGAAGCTAGTTCCTCAACTGATTTATCGTTTTGGATTTCTGCAATCGAATCGCCTTCTTCAACTGTGTCTCCCTCAGAAACTAACCAGCTAACGATTTCGCCTTCAGCCATACCTTCCCCAACATCAGGGAGTTTAAATGTAAAAGCCATTAATTTTCTTCCCTTCTATAATGATTTCATTTAAGAAATTAACTTTACTCAATAAGGAACAATCTTTCTATTCTCTTATATCGAGTTAAAAAGAATGTTCCTTTTGAGTTACTGTATCAAATTATATTAAAATTCAACTGCTTCTTTGATTGCTTCAGTAATGTCAGTTGCACTTGGTAACCACTGGTTTTCAGCTTGTCCGAATGGATAAACTGTATCAGGTGCTGTAACGAATCCGATAGGTGCTTCCAGAGAAAGGATTGCACGTTGAGACACTTCAGAAATAACCGTGTTTCCTACTCCAGCCATGCGCTGAGCTTCCTGAACCATGACCATGCGACCAGTTTTCTCAACAGAAGCTACAACAGTTTCATAGTCGATTGGAGAAACAGTACGCAGGTCAATCACCTCAACAGATACGCCGTCTTTTTCAAGCTGTTCAGCAGCTTTCAATGCTTCACGGACCATGTAACCATAGGCTACAACTGTTACGTCTGTTCCTTCTTTAGCTACAGCAGCTTTCCCTAGAGGTACAGTGTACTGTTCTTCAGGAACTTCATCACGGAAAGAACGGTAAAGTTTCATGTGCTCAAGGAAAACAACTGGATCTTCGTCACGGATTGCTGAAGTTAGAAGACCTTTTGCATCGTAAGGGTTTGAAGGGATAACAACTTTAAGTCCAGGAGACTGAGCCATTAGTCCTTCAAGACTGTCTGCGTGCATTTCAGGCGTGTGTACACCTCCACCAAATGGTGAACGAACAACTGCCGGAAGGTGCAGTTTTCCACCCATACGGTAGCTGGTACGAGCCATTTGACCAACAATTGAATCCATTACTTCGAATACGAATCCGAAGAACTGGATTTCCATAACTGGACGGAAACCTTGAACAGCTAAACCAAAAGCCATTCCTCCGATACCAGATTCAGCAAGTGGAGTATCACTGACGCGATCTTCACCGTACTTGTCGAAAAGTCCTTGAGTCGCACGGAATACTCCGCCGTTTTTACCTACGTCTTCACCGAAAACCAGGACTTTTTCATCACGGGCCATTTCCTGATCAAGTGCTTCCGTGATTGCTTGAATCATTGTAAGATTCGCCATGATTATTTACTCTCCTTTGCTTCGTATTTCTCAATCTGCTCAGTAATGTTCTGACCAGGCTCATTGTACATGTTTTTCAGGAAGTCTGAAATTTTCATCTTAGGAGCTTGATCTGCTTCTTTAGCAGCTTGTTTGATTTCTTCTTTAGTTTCTTCAATCAGTTTTTCTTCCTGTTCTTCTGACCACAGACCTTTTTCAGTCAGGAAGTTACGGAAGCGGATAAGTGGATCTCTCTGTTCCCAGTAGTCAAATGATTCCTGTTCACGGTAACGTGTAGGATCATCACCTGAAGTTGAGTGAGGGCCGAAACGTGACGTGATTGTTTCGATCAATACTGGTCCGTTTCCTGCAGCAGCCCATTCACGAGCCTGTTTAGTAACAGCATATACTGCAAGTGGGTCCATTCCATCAACTTGAACACCAGGGATACCTGCAGCAGCAGCTTTCTGAGCAAGTGTTTTAGCAGCAGTCTGCTTCTCACGAGGAGTAGAAATCGCATACCCATTGTTTTGGATAAAGAATACGACAGGTGCTTTGTAACGTCCGGCAAAGTTCATCCCTTCGTATACATCACCTTGAGAAGATCCACCGTCACCAGTATAAGTGAATGTCACTTCATCTTCTTTCCCAGCCATTTTCTGTCCCACGGCATTACCCATTGCTTGAATAAATTGCGCACCGATAATGATTTGAGGTGGAATAGCGTGTAAATCTTCAGGATAATTGTTTCCTTCTACATGTCCACGAGACCATAAAAAAGCCTGTGATACAGGTAGACCGTGTTGGATCAACTGAGGTACATCACGGTACCCAGGATAGAACCAGTCCTGTTTCTTAAATGCAAAATGACTTGCTAACTGAGA
Organism: Alkalibacterium sp. s-m-28; assembly: GCF_054658175.1. NCBI lineage: Bacteria > Bacillati > Bacillota > Bacilli > Lactobacillales > Carnobacteriaceae > Alkalibacterium > Alkalibacterium sp. s-m-28. The sequence goes on along the minus strand of NZ_BAAGIQ010000050.1, from coordinate 10,952 downwards.
TGCTTCCTGCCCCATAGTAGGTGCATAGAAACCTAGTCTTCCCTGACGGGCAAGTGCCATTGAGCGATCATGAAGAACACGTGACCACACCATTCTTCTCATTAATTCTACTAATTCATCATCAGATAAATCCGGCATAATGTCTTCGTTGACGATTTTCCCATCTTTATCCAGAATTTGAACCATCGGAAACGAAGCTTCGATTGTACTTAGTAATGCTTCGTAATCAACTGGTTGCTTTGCCATAGATTACCCATTCCTCTCTGTTTTTAAAGTTCAATATAACAGATAATATCCCCTGTTACATTTTAATCCATTCCTTTCTAAATCTATCATGATTCATGAATTAATGCAAGCGATATTCATGTAGTGTCGCAGTATAAATCCTTGATATTAAAGCAATTACAGCCCATTGTGATAACTACAACAAACACGCTGTTATACTTTTTTCATACGATACCCTCCGGAACTTGATTGAGTTAAAGTAATACAGGCATTTTATCTGTTATATAAAAGAACTTAGAGCTATGTCTTTGTATCATTGGAAGGATAAGCAGCTTTTCGCATGTGAATCAGATCACTATTTATTATTAGAATACTTTTATTTTGACTATAGGAATATTTGAGGTGCGGGACCTATTCATATTTGTTAGAATAGGAAAAGAATAATAGCATTGGAGGTTATATGCGTGTTAACTATGAAAGATGTCATTAGAGAAGGACACCCTACTTTAAGACAAATTGCTGAAACAATTGAATTTCCTTTAGATCCTGAAGTAAAGTCGCTCGCAGAAGATATGCTTCAGTTTTTAAAGAACAGTCAGGACCCTGATCTTGCTGAAAAGTATGAATTGAGACCTGGAGTGGGAATCGCAGCTCCCCAGGTCGATGTATCTAAAAGGCTGATTGCTGTACATGTCCCTTCGGCAGACGAAGAAGACAGCACCCCCGAGTTCAGCGCTGTGATGATCAACCCTAAAATCATCAGTCATTCTGTCCAGCAGACTTGCCTGTCAGATGGAGAAGGCTGCCTGTCTGTCGACCGCGAAGTTCCAGGCTATGTCCCGAGACACAAGCGGATTAAAGTGGATTACTTTGACTTGGACGGAAAAAAACAGAGCATTCGACTGAGAGATTTTCCGGCAATTGTCGTCCAGCACGAAATCGATCACCTGAACGGCATCATGTTCTACGATCGAATCGATCCTGAAAATCCATTGGCACTTCCAGATGACATTGATGTCCTAGGTACAGTAGAAGAATAATATGAATGTGAATTGCCTAAATAATAATGTAAATAGACGATAGTCCTTCCGGCCTCTTTAAGCTGGAAGAACTATCGTCTTTTCAATTTAGGTTAAATTATAAATCAGCGTTCCTCTACTCTAATTTCTTCCGCAGGATCCACCGGTTCTCTCAGCTGTCTTCTCTTCTGCTGCTGATACTGAATTGCTTCCAGCAGAGGAATCATAATGGCTGCTACGAAGCCTCCTGCAAACCCGTTATTATATAAATTGATCCCACCGTGCAGATACCCTGTATTGCTGACGACACTAAGGTGAAGTGCGCCGGCAAGAATACCGATCAGCGTGCCGTAGCGACCTGCTATAGGCGCGATCGTCGTCCCGAACAACCCTGCGATCACTACCGATGTTGCACTCATGTCGTATCCATTGATATATCCCATCAAGGTGACCCCTATGAGAATAGGAAGAACATTGCGAAGGTGTTTCCCGAATGCACCGAACCCGACAACTGTAAGTATCCCACCAATAGCCGGTCCGTTTATTTCTCCGCCATGAAACAGCACATAAAATGTCGAGACAAAACCTAGCAGTGCCATATTGATCAGGGTAACACTGAATCCGTTGGTAGTCAGAAAGTCAGTGGACAGCTGGCCGGAATGCTTGATCAGTGCGCCATAACCATTCAGCGTCCAGGAATTTAAATACAGCCCCCCTACTAGCATCAGAGTAAACAAAGTTAAAAAAATGATAGTAAATGGCTGATTGTTTCCGCTGGATATCATTGAAACGGGTTCAATGTCTCTACCAGTACTTCTCAGAAGTGAGGTAAAAATTGTTCCAACTATACCGCTGGTGAAACCAACGTTGTAGACACTGAAACCTTTTGTAAACCCGACAAAGTGCTTAGCCAGAGGCGGAAGGATAAAGCCAGCAACAAATCCGACTAAGTATCCATAAAAAATACCCAACGGGAGCGGCAGACCTATATTGAATGTCACTTCACTCACCAGCGGTCCAAGTGCTGTCCCGAATAAAGCGGCCAGCAAGGATTTCTCTGCCGGGACTTCCGTTACCCTTGCATAAGCAAAAGCACCCAGAACGATCGGCATGGAATTATACAGGTTTTTACCAAAAAATGAAAAGGCAGCTACTGTAAAGACAGCGGCAATAATCGGACCGTTGACTTTCGCCCGCGTCAGGCGGATTATACCAATAGAATGCGCTGTCAATAATGCAGAATTAAAAAGCGTAGCGCCTACGTTTGAAAGTGCAAAATAATCGGTTGTCAGATTGGCTGGAGAAGTTAAGATCGTAATCTGTCCAGTGATGATTTCCTGAGGGGTATTGAATAAGAATGCCAGAGAAGCAAATAACAGTGCCAGACTAAATAGAAAGCCATACTTCACATTCTGTGGTATGACTGTGTATTGAGTAATATGCAGCTGGTTTTCAGATATCACATCAATTCCTCTTTCCTTAGCGTAGTTTCGCTAAATAATTGAATGGAGATAGACGGGCTCGAACCGACGACCTCTTCGCTGCCAGCGAAGCGCTCTCCCAACTGAGCTATACCCCCTGTGTCATACTTACTTATTATTACCCATAGGACCTACTTTTGTCTACAAAATCATTGAAAAAAGACTGGTTTCCCAGTCATTTTTCACAAGATCGACACAAAATCAAATCAAAGATAGCCCAATTTTTCAAGAGCCAGCTGAATCCCATTCTGACTACTGCTTGCTGTAACAAGATCAGCAACTTTCTTTACGTCGTCTTCCGCATTCCCCATCGCTACTCCTGTTCCAGCATTTTCAATCATCTCCAGATCATTAAACCCATCACCGAAAGCTACGATATTGTCATTGCTGATATTGAGTTGTTTCGCCAGACGCTCGATAGTCGAAAACTTGGATCCTCCAGCAGGCAGGACATCTACTCCTGTTTCGTGCCACCTTACAAATCTGAAATGATCGAACTGTCCCTCTTCATATAAAGAGGCTTCTTCTTCTGAGTAAAAGATCAGACACTGCACTAATGGGTACTTTTCGTGATAGTCATGATTCTGTTCCGGTACTGGAAACCCTACATGAGCCATCCCTTTCTCCATGCGTTCATTTGGCTGACTACTTCGTCTTCTTAGTTCATCTACCGTCTCATAGACCATCTGATGGCCATTATCATCAGCCATGGTAATTAGACGATCGAGCTCATCTTTGTTCAGAGAATTGGTATAGATTGAATCGTGCTTGTAATATGCGGCTGCACCGTTGCAGACGATATAGTTTTCAATAGCCAGTTCCTTAATGACTTCTGAAGCCATCGTGCGGTTCCTGCCAGTCGCAATAGCCACTTCGTAGTTTTCGGCCAGTTTCTTGACTGCCTGTCTCGTACTTTCGGGAAGCTGCTTATGTTCATCCAGTAGAGTGCCGTCAATATCGAATACGAATAGTTTCCTGCTTGTCATATCTACCATACACTTCCTTTTTTTACTGCTATTCTCTTACTATATACATAAAACTACATTTACTCAATGCTTAATTCGTAGTTTGTTTGGATGATGACGGCTTGCCTTCCTATACTTATTATTTTCATTATGGTAATATATTTATAGCAGTGGCTAGTACCCACTAAACAGACCTGATGAGATTTATCATATTTTTGTAAGTATTCATTAGCATACTGAAATCAAACATTATAAGGAGACATTTAATATGAAACCAAATATCAAGAACAATGAAACGGCAGTCTATGCCTTAGGAGGACTGAATGAGATAGGAAAAAATACCTATGCTGTCCAATTCCAGGATGAGATCATTCTTATTGATGCAGGAATTAAGTTCCCGGAAGACGATCTTTTAGGTATTGATTATGTCATTCCCGATTACAGCTATCTGATAGAAAATCAGGACAAGCTCAAGGGGCTGTTTATTACACATGGACATGAGGATCACGTAGGAGGAATTCCTTTCCTTCTTAAGCAGCTTAACATCCCTATCTATGCTAATAAACTTGCTCTGGCTCTAATAAAGAATAAATTGAACGAACACAACCTGCTACGTTCTGCAACACTTCACGAAGTCAATGAAGATACAGTCACCAAGTTCAGAAAGACTACTGTATCATTCTTCAGAACTACTCACAGTGTGCCAGAATCATACGGTATCGTTGTGAAGACTCCGAATGGTAATATTGTCCAGACTGGGGACTTTAAATTTGACTTCACACCAGTTGGAGAACCCGCAAATATCCACAAGATGGCTAAAATTGGAGAAGAAGGTGTTCTTGCCCTTCTGTCTGACAGTACCAATGCTGAAGTTCCAAACTTTACCAAGTCCGAACAGGTAGTCGGAGATTCAATTCGTAGTCTTCTTAAGAAAATCGATGGTCGTATTATTTTTGCGACATTTGCTTCAAATATTTCACGAATCCAGCAAGTTGTCGAAGCGGCTAACAAGACTGGAAGAAAAATTGCCGTATTTGGAAGAAGTATGGTCAATGCGATGGAGACAGGTCAGGAACTTGGGTATATCCAGGCAGAAGAAGGCACTTTCATTCACCCGAATGAACTGAAACGTTACAAGGATAATGAGATCCTGATCTTATGTACTGGATCTCAAGGTGAGCCGATGGCAGCTCTCAGTCGTGTCGCAAACGGAACACACAGACAGATTTCCATCCAGCCTGGAGATTCAGTTATTTTCTCCAGCTCTCCTATTCCCGGGAATACTGTCAGCGTTAACCGTGTCATCAACCAGCTTCTTGAAGCGGGCGCAAACGTCATCCACGGAAAAATCAATAACATTCATACTTCAGGACACGGTGGTCAGGAAGAGCAGAAATTGATGCTTCAACTCATGAAGCCTAAATACTTTGTTCCTATTCACGGCGAACATCGTATGCAGAAAATACACGCTTCTCTTGCGCAGAAAACAGGCGTACCAGAAGAAAACTGTTTTGTTCTGGACAATGGTCAAATCGTCGCATTTACTGAAAACAGTGCAAGACGCGCCGGAGATTTTGACGCTAAAGATGTTTATGTTGATGGAAGTGGAATAGGAGACATCGGTAACGTTGTCTTGAGGGACAGAAAAATACTTTCTGATAATGGTCTAGTTGTAGTCGTCGCCACAATCGATCCTAAAAAGAAAGAAGTTCTTGCCGGACCGGATATTATCTCAAGAGGCTTCATTTATATGAGAGAATCAGAAGAACTCATTCAAAATGCACAGAAAATAGCCTATAAGAGCATCCGTAAGTCGTTCGAGCACAACACTGTCAATGAATTTAAAATGAGAAACGACCTGATCGAAGATATCAAGCAGTTCCTCTTTGCAGAAACTGAAAGACGACCAATCATCCTTCCAGTTATCTTAACAAATTAAAATAAAAGTGAGCGGACAATGATTATGTCTGCTCACTTTTTTTATTGTTTAAAATCGGCTACTCTTTGACCAGGTCATGTCTGAACGCATATATTGCCACCTGAGTTCTATCTTCCACATCCAGCTTCGACAATATATTTGATACATGCGTCTTGACTGTCTTTAGAGTGATGAAAAGCTCATCCGCTATTTCCTGATTGGTATACCCCTTGGAAATAAGCTGAACCACTTCATTCTCTCTGTTAGTCAGAAGTTCATGCGGATAATGCTTCAAAGATTCTTCTTTCTTCTCCTCCATGATCGTACTGACTTCGTCCTCGATATAATTATGCCCATTATAAGTATCTCTGACAGCTTTTGCTATTTCCTGAGCCGTAGATGTTTTAAGAATGTAGCCACAAGCTCCAGCCTGCATTGCCGGGTACACTTTTTCATCATCAATGAAACTCGTCAGGATTATAATTTTAGCCTCCGGCCATTGTCCCATAAGCTGCTGGGTAGCTTCCGTTCCGTCCATTACTTCCATAACCAGGTCCATTAGAATAATGTCCGGCTTCTCCTGAAGGGCAAGCTCTACTCCTACTTTTCCATTCTCGGCTTCACCCACCACTTCAAAATCATCCTGTACTGAAAAAAAGGATGACAACCCAAGACGTACCATTTCATGATCATCTACTAACAACAACCGTATCACATAGTTTCCTCCTCTATACTATTGGTACATTGATCTCAATTCGTGTGCCGACATTTTTAAGTGAAATGATTCTCACATTCCCACCCATGCCTTCGATTCGTTCTCTTATATTATGTAGTCCGTAACTGCCTGCTTTCTTATCTTCCACTTTAAAACCGACGCCATCATCGATAACACTTAACTGTACCGTATCTCCGTTTTTTGTCAAATAGACTTCCAGTTCCTTTGCTTTGGCATGTCTGAGTACATTGGACAACAGCTCCTGAATGATCCTGAAAAAGTGGTCTTCCATGGTCTGAGCCATTGTAATCGAATCGATTGAGTAGTGGATAACGATATCTATCTTCCCTCCCAGTTCCTTCAACAGCTGTTCTATCCCCTCCTTCAATGATTTACCGTCAAGCTGGATCGGTCTGAGATGAAGAAGCAGAGCCCTCATTTCGGTCTGTGAGGCATTTATCGTCTGTTCAACCATCTGGAGCTGTCTGATGATCGAATCAGGACAGTTATCTATCTGCTGATTCACTGCAGACAGCATCATTGAGGATGCGAACAGCTGCTGGCTTACTGAATCATGCAGTTCTCTGGCAATACGATGCCGTTCCTGCTCCAGGATTTCCTCTTTCGTTTCACTGCTCACTCCGCCGGATTCCTGAGCATTTCTTAAAGCCTGATCTGCCATGAACATCAGTTTTTCATGCAGGTTGAGAAACTGCCTGTCGACTTCTTCGCTCACCTGCAGCGGTGTATCCAATGAGTACATATTTAAAAAAATTGAGGCGGAATAATGACCTTGGCTCATCATTCTTAGTCCTTCTTCGACTTTCCTCAGTTTCTTTCTCTCAAAAGCTCTTAGATAAGTAAGCGTACTGACAGACAGAACAAATGAGAAAAGTATCAGGTAAACGATCAGCGAAATACCAATGAAATTCGCCTGGTAAAATACGCTTATCCACTGATTTTCTGATAGGAAGAGCAGAATGAAAATAGTTATGAATACTAAGGTAAACAGATACAGAATAAAAAATTTTGCCAGTAAAGATAGAGACTTTTTCATAAATAAATCACCTCTACTTCACCGACAAGCGTATTGGCCACGATCCTCAACTTTCTAAGTGAAGACTGATAATCCTTCGACTGCCACTTTATGGTTTCATTCTTGAGGTCATATTCTTCTGTATCGATAACCAGTTTTCCCAGAGTCAGACTGATATCTAGAGACAGCGCGACATCCTTGGGGACAATGACTTTTGTGTCTCCAAACCCTTTTCTGATGATAATAGTATTTTCTTTTTTGGGTAAAATAGTATTACCTAAATCAAAGAAAGTATCTCCCATCATCTTTGTAAAATTCTTGTCGTTCCACTCGAAAACTTTTTTTCCTTCCGAGTCGTCACCGAACCATCTGTTTCTCGTAAACTTCATTTCTGTTTCAGTCTCTTCATCCCATTCTACTGATATAAACTCCTTCTCATGCCAGTATTTATTTCTTCGAAATAAAGGATCCCTTATAGTACGTGAAAGTTTACTGTCAGAGTTGAACTCTACTATAAGAAACACACTGATAATGGCCCAGAAGGCACTGGTAAATACAAGTGACAAAGCAAAAAACACTACACTTGTCCAGAGCCACTGTGACTTTTTCCCGTCGTCAGTCCTTGAGAACTTGTATAGCAGGAGAAAGAACAACCCGGCAATAAAGAACAGGAGAAGCATCCACGTATTAAATAGCTGATAGAACAGCCAGACGAAAAGTAAAATCATGATCGATCTGTAAATTGAAGAACTCATGAGCAGCTCCCCTCCTCTTTGTTATAGTTACAGTATAACTAAATAGCAGCTTAATAGCACTAGCTTCAATGAAAAATCAGGCTCAGGTTGGATAAAAAAGGGCTGAAAGAAGAGGAAATCTCTCCTTTCAGCCCTGATAATCAAAATACGTTTGTGATTTCAACTTCCATTGTTCCACCAGGTGTATTGATCTGGACTTTGTTTCCGACTGTCTTCCCTAAAAGCGCCTGCGCTATAGGAGATTCATTGGAAATTTTACCTGAAAATGGATCTGCTTCTGCTTTTCCAACGATTGTGTACTCTTCCTCGATTCCGTCCGGCAGTTCTTTAAAGATAACTGAACGTCCAAGAGTGACTTCACCCTCCTTAGAATTGGAGCTGTCGATGATCTGTGCATTCTGAAGCATGTTTTCGATCGTACTGATACGCCCTTCAATAAATGCCTGTTCATCTTTCGCAGATTCGTATTCAGAGTTCTCTGACAGGTCTCCGAATCCTCTGGCAATTTTTATTCGCTCAACGACCTCTTTACGTTTTACCGTTTTCAGTTCGTTCAATTCATTTTCTAACTTTTCTTTTCCTTCTAATGTCATTGGATAGACTTTTTCTGTCATCATTTCATTCACCTCATAAAAAATACTTTTATACCTTACTGTTTAGAATCAATTGTTAAAATAATTTAAGAAAGAGCTGTCAACTAATTTCTCAATGGAACTAAGATACCACGAACATATGACGTTGTAAAGCGTTTTTAAGAATTAAGCGACCCTAATCAAAGGGAACGCTCTTCAAATATTGTATGAATCTTTGTAGTCATTAAATCGATCGCTACCTGGTTTCTTCCCCCTTCAGGGATGATCAGATCTGCATATTTTTTCGTTGGTTCGATAAATTGAGCATGCATGGGTTTGACCACTGTCAGATACTGGTCGATGACACTGTCCAGTGTTCTTCCACGTTCTTCAATGTCCCTCTTAATACGACGAATGATCCTGATATCGTCATCTGTATCAACATACAGCTTGATATCCATTAGGTTTCTTAAGCGGACATCTTCAAGGATAAGTATGCCTTCCAGAATAATTACTTCTTTAGGATCCTGAGTGATTGTCTCTCCACTTCTCGTATGTTTTGTATAATCATACACAGGTTTTTCGATACTATTATAACCTAGTAGCTCGTTCAGATGATTGATCAGCAGGTCAGTATCAAAGGCAAACGGATGATCATAATTGGTTTTTAGTCTTTCTTCAAAACTTAAATGATCCTGATTTTTATAATAAGAATCCTGTTCCAGCATCATTATGGACTTCCCAGGGAAATAGTTGTATATCGCCTGACTGACACTGGTTTTTCCACTTCCAGAACCTCCTGTTACACCTATGACTATTGGTTTATGCTTATCGTCCATGCTTTAATTCCTTCCCTGTTTCTATTTAAATGGTTTTCTCAAGAAAAGCACTGAGCTCTTGTGAACTCAATGCTTTTTTATTATCTTAAATATTTGTTTTGATATTCAAGGTGCTGTTCGTATGTCTCAGAAAAATATATCTTCCTAGTAGATAGATCTGCCAGGAAAAACATGTAATCTGTCTCAGCCGGGTTCATACTTGCCCTAATGGACTCTTCATCCGGGTTATTGACCGGCCCAGGTCCTAATCCTCTGTGTTTATACAAATTGTACGGCGAGTCCACTTCAAGATCATCATATGTGATCCGTTCCTGGTGTTCTCCCAACGCGTAAGTGACACTCACATCGGTCTGAAGAGGCATGTTGATTTCCAGGCGGTTATAGAATACTCCTGAAATGAGTTCCCGGTCTTCATAAGTTATTCCTTCACGTTCTATGAAAGAGGCCATCGTAAGTATTTCGTGCACTGTGGTTTCTCTTTCCTCTATTTCCGCATAATACTGCTCCATAACTTGGTTCATTCTTCCAAGCATCTGGGTCACCAGTTCTTCTAGCGTAGTATCTGCAAATACTTCATAAGTAGCGGGGTAAAGGTAGCCTTCAAGTGTATAGAGCGTTTCTTCTCTCAGGTCCAGGGCTCCTTCAAGCAATTGAGGATACCGTTCCGCTGATGCTTCAAGAAACGCATCATCTTCTACCAGTTCGAAGAATTCCTCGATAGTATACTCAGTCTGATTCTCAACGACAATGGCTACCTGCTCGATCGTGTAGCCTTCGGGAATAGTTAGCCTGCCCGTTGACTCTTCTGTTATCGGAGTACCGCCTTCCTGCAAATAGGTGACGATTTCATCAGTCGACATTGATGGAGAGAATAAGTAGTACCCGGCCTGAAACCCTTCTTCACCCGTGAATCTCAAATGGTAATTGAAGACAAAGGCGCTTCGAATGATGTTGTTTTCTTCCAGAATACGTGCAATATCCGTTCTTGATGATCCGATGGGAATCTCAACAGGAACATCCTCATTGCTTTCAGCTTCCAGTGGTTCCAGGGAGGTCGTATAATAATGATACCCCGATACCACTAGTATAATCAGTAGTATGATTAATATAGAAACAATACTCAGAACAATTTTCCTTACTGTTTGAGTAGATTGTCTGTTGGGCATAAACTGTCCATCCTTTACCTGTGTAAGTTATCTCTATCATTATACACAAATTGCAATACAAGCGAAACATTTATTTTGGCTAGCTTGTGCCCATAAGCATAAAAGAGAGTTAACCAATATTTTGAAATTCAGTTCAATCGAGTAGGGGGTAAATAATTAATTTATTTACCGTCCTCTCACACCACCGTACGTACGGTTCCGTATACGGCGGTTCAATATCTTAAGTAAGCAGACTCTGCCAGTTGGTTTAGTGAAACTAAA
>NZ_BAAGIQ010000049.1:0-16103 GCF_054658175.1 Alkalibacterium sp. s-m-28 | reverse complement strand
ATCCGCTGGTCTAAACTGACAAACGTGCTGGAATAAACAGATTCTGTCGCTTAATTGACCCATCTTCTTAAAAAAAACTGCCGGAATAGAGTGACATTTACTGGCTGGATTATTTTGCTTTTCTACAGATAGACAGCTGGACAGACGAATCAAAGCAATCAGAGAGATGATTAATAATCCATCAGAAGAACAGACGGAAGAGCTGTCACCTCTTACGTTCACTGCTTCGGTCGATAAGGACGAATTTATGAGACGCGTGGTGAAAGCCAAGCAGTATATCGTAGATGGAGATATTTTTCAGGTAGTCCTTTCTCAGCGCATGCAGGCTGAATTTGATGTGGATGCCTTCACCTTCTACCGGAAACTGAGAGTGGCTAATCCCTCACCTTATATGTTCTACGTGGATTTCGACCAGTACACTGTGCTGGGTGCTTCACCGGAAAGTCTGATCAAAGTGACGGGCAGACAGATCGTGACGAATCCAATCGCAGGGACTCGGCCGAGAGGGAAAACAGAAGAGGAAGATCAGGCGTACGCAGCTGATCTGCTGTCTGATGAAAAAGAACAGGCCGAACACAAGATGCTGGTAGATCTGAGCCGGAACGATCTGGGGCGTGTGTCAGAAATCGGATTGATCTCTCTAGATACATTCATGACGGTCGAACGGTTCCAGCACGTGATGCACATCGTTTCAGAGGTCAGCGGCACACTGGCTGAAGGCCTGAGCGGTCTGGATGCATTGATTACAACATTGCCGGCAGGGACTGTTTCAGGCGCTCCGAAAATCCGGGCCATGCAGATCGTCAACGAACTGGAAGATTATCAGCGCGGGGTGTATTCGGGATCCGTTGGCTACATCAACGTGAACGGGGATCTGGATCTGGCACTGGCTATCAGGACAATGGTCGTGAAGGATAAAAAAGCATATGTACAGGCAGGAGCCGGGATCGTCTATGATTCCGACCCTGAAAGTGAATATCAGGAAACATTGAATAAAGCAAAATCACTTCTGGAGGTGGGACAAAAATGATTTTACTCATTGATAACTATGATTCATTTACCTATAACGTGTATCAGTACATTGGCGAACTTGAAGACGTGATGGTCGTCCGAAATGACGCAGTGACCCTTGAAGACATCCGCAACCTTAAACCGAAAGCCATCGTGCTGTCGCCCGGACCGGGGACGCCGGCAGAAGCGGGCATCTGCATCGATCTTATCCGGGAATTCAAGGCTGAGATTCCGATTCTGGGCATCTGTCTCGGACATCAGGCTATCGGTGAAGCCTTTGGCGGGAGCGTCAGCCATGCAGAAGAGGTCAAACACGGCAAGACCGCACTTATTACTCATAATCAGACAGAGCTGTTTGAAGGATTGGGTCAGGAAATCGAAGTGATGCGGTATCACTCGCTGGTCATTTTAAGACACACCATGCCGGACAATCTGGACATAACGGCTGAATCAATAGAAGACGGAGAAATCATGGCAGTCAGACACCAGACCTATCCCATCTATGGCGTGCAGTTTCACCCGGAATCCATTGGGACAGCTGACGGGAGACAGATGATCAGAAACTTTCTGAATCTGGTCGATGAAAAGGTAGGGAGTGCATCATGAAGACGTACATTGAAAAAGTGGCGAGTCAATCGGACTTGTCTCTGGAGGAAATGGAAGCCGCCAGTGCACAGCTCTTTGATGAGAATGTAGACGAACTGCAGAAAGCGGGCTTTCTCATGGCGCTGCGGACTAAAGGAGAGACGGTAGATGAACTGACAGGACTTGCGAAAGTCATGCAGAAAGTAGCCGTTCAGCTGCCTCGACAGCTCCCGGACGTCATGGACAACTGCGGAACTGGAGGAGACGGGTCACAGAGTTTTAATATCAGTACCACGAGTGCCTTCGTTCTGGCCGGTGCTGGTGTGACAGTTGCCAAACATGGCAACCGCAGCATTTCCAGCAGAACGGGCAGTGCAGACGTTCTTGAAGCGCTTGGCGTCCATTTATCCGCTTCTCCTGAAGAAATGACGGAGCTGCTGGAGAAAAACCGTATAGCCTTTCTGTTTGCTCAGCAGATGCATCCCGCAATGAAAGCCGTCATGCCTGCTCGAAAACGTTTAGGCGTCCCGACGATTTTCAACCTGATCGGTCCTTTGACGAATCCTGCCGACTTATCTGCACAACTGATTGGAGTCTACAGGAAGGATGCCTTGCATGACGTGGGTCAGGTCCTGAGGCAGCTCGGCAGAAAACGTGCCGTCGTCGTCCACGGCCACGGAGGCATGGATGAAGCCTCTTTAAGCGGGCCGAACAGCTGCGTCCTTGTAACAGAATCCGGGCTAGAACCGTTCGACCTGTCACCGGAAGAACTGGGCCTCAAGCGTGCTCGAAACGAAGACCTGAGAGGCGGAGACGCTGAAGAAAATGCCCGGGTCTTGAGAAACATTCTTGAAGGGGAAAAAGGTCCTCGAAGAGACGTCGTTCTCCTCAATGCCGCATTGGGGCTGATGGCCAGCGGGAAAGCAGCCACCCCGCAGGATGGACTGATTCTGGCAGAAGAAAGCATCGATTCAGGACGTGCCTTGGCTGCTCTGGACTACCTGATCACTTACGGGAAAGGAGACAGATAGTGACTATTCTGGACACGATACTCGAAGAAAAGAAAAATGAAGTCAACCGGCTGAAAAAGCTGGACCCAACCCATTTTCCGGAAAGAAATCGGGTGCTGCATTCATTTTACAAGACCTGCAGAACGGCTGAAAAGGTTCAAGTTATTGCCGAGTTCAAACGCTCTTCCCCGTCAAAGGGAGAAATCAATCACCAGCTCGATCCCAGAACTCAGGCGATCGCCTACAGAGATGCGGGAGCCGCAATGCTGTCGGTTCTGACAGACCAGACATTCTTCAAAGGAAGCATGCAGGATCTACTGGAGATCAGTGAGACGGTTTCTCTGCCGGTTCTAAACAAGGATTTCATTATCGACCCCATTCAGATCGACCAGGCGTATGCCTACGGGGCTGATCTTATCCTGCTGATCGTTGCAGCACTCACAGATGACAAGCTCAAAGAGCTGCATTATTATGCCGAAAGCTTAGGTATGGAAGTACTGGTTGAAGTGCATAATGAAGACGAGCTGAAACGAGCACGTCCACTGAGTCCCAAACTGATTGGCGTAAACAACAGAAACTTGAAGACATTTGACGTAAACCTTGAAACAACTGAGCGACTGGCGCAATTAATCGATACGGAAAAAGTAGTTCTAGTCAGCGAGAGCGGCATGCTCACGAGAGAAGACGTCAGACGAGTGGAGATAGCCGGGGCGCGAGCGGTATTGGTAGGGGAAACGCTGATGAAGTCTGATAATGTAGCCGACATAATCAGACCCTTCTCTATTAAAAGAGGTGAGCGTGATGCTGGTCAAAATTTGTGGCATCCGAACTGAAGAAGCGGCACATGCTGCAGTGGAATCGGGCGCTGATATGATCGGACTGGTCTTTGCAGAAAGCAGGCGGAAGGTCACACTGGAACAAGCATCACGCGTGTTGAAAGTTGTAGAAGGCAGGTCGATTAAAACTGCAGGGGTATTCAGAAATCAGTCTGTCGAAGCGGTCAATCAGATCTGCCGGACGCTCGGTCTGGACTATGCCCAGCTTCACGGAGATGAAAGCTCGGACTACTGTAGGCAAATCAATGGCAAAATCATTAAAGCCCTGTCCATATCTTCACTCGGTGAGGCTTCCGATTTTCAGGACTGTTCAGACTTTTTATTGATAGACAGCCCAGAACCTGGGAGCGGAGAAGCGTTTGACTGGAACCGACTCAAAGACACCAGTTTAAGTTTACCGTATATCCTGGCGGGTGGACTGACGCCTGAAAATGTCGGGCCCGCAATCGAAGCCATGTCGCCCCAGGGGGTGGACGTATCAAGCGGCGTAGAAACAGACGGCACAAAAGATACTAAGAAAATAAGACGATTTATCAGAGAAGCAAGACACAGCAGCAATAGAGAGGAAGAGAGATGACCATGGCACAAAATATGACAGAAACAGCCCATAAAAAAGGACATTTCGGACCATTCGGCGGTCAGTTCGTCCCAGAATCATTGATGCCGGCTGTCCTTGAACTGGAAAAAGTCTATGAAGAGGCTAAAAACGATCCGGCCTTTATTGACGAGATGGAAGACTATCTGACCAACTATGTAGGAAGGCAGACACCATTGACCTATGCAGCTCAGCTGACAAAAGAACTAGGTGGGCCACAAATCTATCTGAAAAGAGAAGATTTGAATCATACCGGGGCTCACAAAATCAATAATGCCCTGGGACAGGCGCTTCTGACAAAACGGATGGGTAAAAAGAAAGTCGTGGCAGAAACAGGAGCCGGTCAGCATGGCGTAGCGACTGCTACAGTGTGTGCGCTTTTAGGTCTGGACTGCATCGTCTTCATGGGCAAGGAAGATATTCGCCGTCAGGAACTGAATGTCTTCAGAATGGAACTGCTCGGTGCTGAAGTAGTCAGTGTCGACCAAGGCGAAGGCACATTGAAAGATGCGGTCAATGAGGCTCTGAGATACTGGGTAGCTCATGTAGACGACACCCACTACATCATTGGATCAGTTGTCGGCCCGCAGCCCTTTCCAGCCATGGTCCGCGATTTCCAGAGTGTGATCGGTAAAGAAACAAAGGACCAGATCAAAGCGGTCACCGGTCGACTTCCTGATGCGATCGTCGCCTGCGTCGGTGGAGGAAGCAACGCAATGGGAATGTTTGCCCCATTCGTCAACGACTCAGAGGTGAAACTGTTCGGCGCTGAAGCTGCAGGCAAAGGCATCGAAACCGGCAAGCATGCCGCGACGTTGAGCGCCGGGAAAATCGGAGTCCTGCATGGCATGATGTCCTATCTGCTTCAGGATGAAGCCGGACAGATCACTGAACCCTATTCCATTTCCGCCGGACTGGATTACCCTGGCATCGGACCGGAGCACAGCTTCCTGAAGGATACAGAACGCGTAACCTATAAAGGGATAACGGACGATGAGGCTTTAGAAGGGCTCAAGCTGCTATCTCGCAAGGAAGGAATCATTCCGGCTCTGGAGACGGCGCACGCCATTTACTACGCAAGAGAAATAGCTGAAGGAATGACTGAAGACGAGACACTGGTTATCTGTCTATCCGGAAGAGGAGATAAAGATGTAACGACTGTAAAAGAACGACTAGGAGGAGCCAGCCATGGGTAAAGAGAAACTGGAACAGACGCTTCAGGCCATAATTGATAAAGGAGACAAGCTCTTTGTCCCTTACATCATGGCAGGAGACGGAGGACTGGATGTCCTGGCTGACCGCATTGCCTTTCTGGAAGAAGCGGGAGCGAGTGCGATCGAACTGGGTATTCCTTTTTCCGATCCTGTAGCGGATGGGCCGACCATCCAGGCTGCCGGACTCAGAGCCTTGGAACATAAGGTTTCGTTAAAGGATGTGCTCGACCAGCTGAAAACGACTCGAAATAAGAGAGAGATCCCGATCATCCTTATGACCTACGTCAATCCAATCATTAATTTCGGAACTGAAGCCTTCGCGGAAGCCTGTATGGAATCAGGTGTTGACGGCCTCATCATTCCTGACTTACCGATGGAAGAAGAGGATCATATTTTTCCTCATGTAAAAGAAAAAGGCATTGCCTTGATCCGACTGGCCGCACTGACGAGCCCTGACGACCGGTTAAAAAAGATCGGCGCACGGACGGAAGGCTTTCTCTATGCCGTCACAGTCAAAGGAACGACGGGTGCCCAGGCCACTTTTGGTGAAGAAGTCGGGCCATATATTGAAAAGCTCAAGACCTTCACATACAAACCAGTCCTTGCCGGATTCGGTGTGACGACCCCCGATCATGTCCGTGACCTGAGCCAGTACGGTGATGGGGTAGTCGTCGGGAGTAAAATCGTGTCCGATTTCCACGACGGAGTGACGGATACGATCAGGGAACTGATTCAGGCTTCTAAAGGATAAATAATTTATGAATAACGAAATGGACCGTTCTGTTTTTTACGAAGAACGGTCCGTTTTTATATGAAGATGCAGTAGAATTGAGTAAATGTCTAAGATGTCGACACGCGAATAGACCATATAATGGGTTTATGAGCTGTTGGGAAGCTTTTCGAGTAGGTCAATGCCTCATATCTCGGGGTTATAAGCTATTGAGTAGCAATCTGGAAGGTCGAATGTCCCATATCTTGGATATATGGGACATTCCCGAGTTCTTAAATATAAAAAGGAACACCTCATATCTGCGGATATGAGGTGAACAGCTTAACTTATTTAAATATAGCCTTCAATTCAAGGTAATCTTCAACACCGTACAATCCGTTTTCTCTTCCGAGTCCGGACTGTTTGTATCCGCCGAATGGGGCTTTTGGTGTGCGGGCACCGTCGTTGATGGTGATGTTACCTGTTTTCAATTTGCGTGCGACTTTTATGGCTTCGTCTTTTGGTCCAACTACTCCGCCGGACAGGCCGTAAATGGAGTCATTGGCCAGTTCGATCGCTTCCTCTACTGAGTCGTAGGTGATGACGACTAGTACTGGGCCGAAGATTTCTTCCTGAGCAATCGTCATGTCATTCGTGACGTTGACGAAGACTGTCGGTTCAACGTAGTAGCCTTTGCGGTCCAGCTTATTACCACCGACCAGAACTTCTGCGCCTTCTTCTTTCCCTTTTTCAATATAATTCAGGACAGTTTCCATCTGATCTTCAGAAACGATGGGACCGACCATAGTGTCTTCATCGTTTGGATCACCGACTTTGATATCTTTATAATAGTCCTTGATAACTTCTTTAGTTCGTTCCAGTTCGTCTTTCGGTACTAAGAGACGTGAGAGTGCTGAACAGGTCTGTCCCTGGTTATGAAGCAGGGTATTGGCTGAATTTTTGACAGCCATTTCCAGATCGCCACCTTTAAGGTAGACCATAGGTGATTTTCCGCCCAGTTCCAGAACAATCTGCTTCACTGTCGTCTTCGCTTTTTCATACAGGCTCTTACCGACCTTAGTCGATCCTGTAAATGAAATGACGGATACATCTTCATGACTGGTCAGGTAGTCACCCGTAGAGCTGCCGTCACCTGTAATCAAGTTGAAGACACCATCGGGAAGACCGGCTTTATCTACGATATCTGCTAATAGAAGAGCAGTTAGGGGAGTCAGGTTAGGTGGCTTCACCACAACCGTATTTCCTGCCAGAAGAGCAGGGGTAATTTTTCTCTGAATCTGATTAAGCGGGTAGTTCCAAGGCGTGATGCAGGCTACGACACCATATCCCTCTTTGATCACCGTCGCATTGTCGACTTCTTCTTCGAATGAGAAGTTATCTATTTCTTCAAGCGTTGCGCCCATCTCTTTTTCGGCGAGGCCGACTTGCGTATTCTTGGCAAACTGTCGTGAGGTCCCGAGTTCCTCGATCATCGTTTCGATCAGTTCCTCTTCACGTTCCTTGATGCCGTCAAGAATCTTCTGTACATACTCAGTACGCTTGGAAGGGTCTGTCGTGTTCCAGTCATCAAAAGCTGATTTGGCCGCTGATACTGCACGGTTCACATCTTCTTCATTGGCGTTGACTACTTTATCGATCACTTCTTCAGTTGTCGGATTAATGACGTCTGCGTAATCATCAGACTGCGAATTCTGCCATTTTCCGTTGTAATATAAGGTTTGTTTTGTCAATTGACTCGCCTCCTAATTCCTATTATGCAAAAAAAGGTGGGAGATGCCAAATGAAAGAGCTTGAACGATATTAGCTTGTCCAGTAGGTAATACGTTATTAAGACCCTTTTAAAAAAAGCTCAAGTGATGGACAAGTTGTCTTTCCTTTGAGCTTTCCCATTATTCTATTTTATTCGGTACACACTAAATTAATTTTACTGACGATTACTGGAACATCTAATTTATCAAAGTATAGAGCTTTTCAGCTATGGCCTGATAACCCTCTTCATTTGGATGGAAATAATCCGTATAGAGAAAATTTTCCATCTGATCCTGGAACAGATCAAAGGTCGGAACATAAGTGGCATCAGGGTGTGACTCTACTAGCGAACGGGTTTCGTCGTTCCATTCAATAAGGTAATCGCTCAATTCTGGAATGATCAGACTGTATGGGTTATACAAGCCGATAAGGGCAATTTGAGAATCCGGATTCAGCGTCCGGATGTCACCAATAATGATTTCCAGATTGTCCAGATAGGCATTAAGTGTGTCTAGGAAGGCCGCGGGCAGATCCAGATCTCTTTGAAAAGCCAGACGGTTCAAGTCATTTCCACCAATAGAGATGATGATCAGATCCGCTTCAGCAATAGTCGCATCGTTTTCTCCCGTTTCAATCAGGTCGACAAGCTGGCTGCTGGTGTAACCGGATATGGCCAGATTGGTCAAAGTCTCATCACCGTCCCGGTCCATTAACTCGAGGTACCGGTCACCGATGCCGGAGCTTTCTTCGTCACCAACACCGGAGCCTATGGAGTCTCCGAGGATGACTATATTATTGATTTCTTCTTGAGGGACAGGTTCTTCTACTAGCTCAGACTCATCATTTTCCTGTACACCTTCATCTTCATCTCCAATTATGGATAGACTGACATAAGCAATGGATGCTAGCAGAGCCACTGTAATTAACAGCAGAAGGATTCGTTTTTTCATTTTCATAGTTAATTCTCCTTACAGACCTCTTTTCAATTAGGCCAATCGAAATAAGTGAGCGGGTTTTAGATTGCATGTTAAGTGGTATGGATTAAGTTATCTGTATTGTAGCATTATATTAGTGAAGTAATGTAGCAGAACGCAGAAAAGCCAGACAGCTTTCCGAAAGTAGGATGTCTGGCTGACTATATATTGAAGAATATAGGTCGTAGCATAAGCAGAAGGAAGAAAGCAGATTTCTGACCTAAACGCTTTTCACCCTGACTTGTATTTCAGTGATCAGATTCGTCTGGTTGTCATGGACGGTATCATGCAGGGCACGTTCATAGAAGTAGCCATCGAGTGGCAGAGTATGCTGTCTGCTGAAATCGATCAGTTTCCGGTAAGGATGATGCAGCTCTTCTTCAGGCCCTTGAAAGACGATACGAAGATAACTGCCAGCTGGTTTGGTATGAGTAGCTGATTCAGCCGAAGCGGCTTTGATATAGAAGTAATCGTACTGTTCAGTAAAAGGATTCTCGAGCTTTTTATCCACATTGATAAGGGTGCCATATTCATTGTTGGCAAGAAAGTGCAGATCCTTGTCATGAACGAAGGCGATGGCATCCATGATCCAGTCTGTCGGTGAGCGATTTTCCATTGGATGGCTGAGAACAAGGTGGTCCGTTGTGCAGTTTATCAGTTCAACTTCCATATGCGGCCGTTCAGCAATACTGATGTAGTGAAGCTTTCTGCCAATCGTATGCCTAATGCGTTCCAGTTCCTCCAGTTTGCGGTCGACATCACTGAGCCTGCTCTGAAGAGAGAGCTTGAAATCATGAAAGTCTCCGGAGAGGACCTTTTTGATTTCAGCCAGAGGCATATTTAGTTCCTTTAATGATAGAATCAGACTCAAGTCAAATACCTGTTTCAGCGTATAATAACGGTAGTCGTTCTCTCCTTTGAATTCAGGAGAGAAGAGCCCGATTTCGTCATAGTAATGAAGTGTGCGTTTATTGATGTCCACCAGTTCAGCCAGTTCGGCAATTCTGAGGCTGTTCTTTTTCTTCATAAGATAATCAGTCCTTCCCCTTGACTCTACAGTTACTGTAGCCTTTATACTTGATATAGTCAATGATCAGTAATCGTCATTAGATTGAAAGGGGACAGTAACATGCTGAGAATTGGTATCGTAGTATTAGGTGTAGAAAAATGGAAAGAGTGTCGGACAGTAGCAAAGACCGTTCTTCCGTACCTGAAAAAAATCGGGAAGCGGGCTTATAGCACTTCATTTGAATTGATCGATCTGGAAAAGTACAATCAGTCTCTTGACGGCGAATGGAATTTGACTGAAAAAGGACTGAAAAAGTTTAATGAGAAAGATGGCTTCATTTTTGTTCTGCCAACCTTCTCAGAAGAAGTGCCGGAGAGTTACCAGTCATTTTTCAGCCATATCCATAGGGAGCTGCAGCATAAATCCGTTATGACGATCTGTTTTGGTGACAAGGATGAAAAGAGGCATACAATGGAGCAGCTGAATATCTGTCTTCTTAAATATGATCTGGCCTTGCCTGCGACCGATATCTTTGTGCCGAAGTATACCTTTGTCGAATGGGAAACCAAGCCGGATATAGAGAACATGATTACGGACCACGTAAACGATTATCTGCACTGGGCCATGAGTACGAAATATTTGAGAAACATCAGAAAAAGTCTAGTCATCTAATAGTGTTATTCAGGCTCTTCCTACAAACGGGAAGGGCCTTTTATAATGAAAACTGATTTTAATTTACTTATCTGCTAAGTAACTGAGAAGCATAGAATAAAGTAGTGAAAATGTATACCTATAAGTTTTTTAGGTGAGAAAACTATCATTTAAGTTAATTAATAGCGAAAGATTCCGATAATAAATAAGTAGCCGCTGATAGTGGACTAACTTACATAGTACAAAATGGGGGAAGTAAATTGAAAATTACGACTAAATTATTGGGTTCTTATCTGATACTGGCAGTCATCGTACTGGTATTAGGTGGCTTGTCGCTTTTCGGGCTTCAAAGGATGAACGATAATTCTAATGAGCTCTATACGGAACGGGTACAGCCGACGATCATTCTATCTGAAATCGCCCAGCTGATGGAAAACACTCGGGTACATATGCTGACCGGGGTTATTAATGCTGATCCTTCAAGAGGAGAACCGGCGCTTGAAAATATCGATCGAATTGAAGAGCTCCTTGCTGAATATAGTAACCGTACTTTTTATGAGGAAGAAGCGGTTCTTGTCGAAGAACTGAATAGATCCTGGGACAATTATTCTGAGCTGCTACATGAAACTGGAGATTCCCTAGTTGAACAGGACTTTACCGAAGCAATGAATGGGATTAGACGTGCGGGGGCCTGGTATGGTGCGGCGAATATGTATCTAGAAGAGCTATTGGAAATGAATGAGATTCTTTCATCAGAAGCCTTTGATCAGAACCAGTCTATCTTCACTAATTTAAGATATATAATAATCATTGCAAGTATTCTGGCCACAGCTTTTGCCGTCGTAGTAGGTTTGTTCATGGGACGAATCATCGGACGACCGTTGACCTCCATCTCGAGCAAACTGAACGATGTTGCGGATGGAAAGCTGACGGGTCAGACGATTCGCACAAAACGTAAAGACGAAATCGGCATGCTTGAACAGGCAACCAACAAGATGCAGGAAGAGCTGCGTCACATCATTACCTCAGTATCGAACGCAACTCATCATGTCCTGAGTTCCAGTGAAGAACTGACTCAGTCCACAAACGAGGTTGTCCAGGGAGCTGATCAGATTGCGATAACTATGCAGGAGCTCGCATCCGGATCAGAATCACAGGCTACTTATACCAGCGATCTTTCAGAGAGTATGAGTGCATTCGTTCACACAATCGAGCAGTCAGTTGAGGAGAGTGAGCGCATTTATCAGACCTCCACTAAAGTACGCGGTCTGACAGATGAAGGGCGTCTGATGATGGACTCCTCAGTCACACAAATGCAGACCATCGATGAGATCGTCAAGCAGTCTGTCGAAGGAATGAGAGGACTGGATACAAAATCCAGTGAAGTATCCGAACTGGTCACAGTCATTGAAGGAATTGCTGAACAGACAAATCTTCTGGCGCTGAATGCGGCAATTGAAGCGGCACGTGCCGGTGAGCAGGGCAAAGGCTTCGCTGTAGTAGCTGATGAAGTCAGAAAACTGTCGGAAGAAGTTTCCGGTTCCGTTGTGGAAATTACTGACATCGTTAGACGCATGCAGGAAGAATCTGCACAAGTCGTTGGTGCACTGGAAAATGGGTACAGTGAAGTTCAGAAAGGAACTACTCAGATTCAGGAGACCGGGAAGACCTTCAACAGCATTTCATCTTCAGTTGAACAAATGGAACGGACGATACGAAGAATTACTGAAAAGCTGGCAGACAACAAGGAACAAACTGTCAATATGAGTTCCAGTGTAGAAGAGATTGCGTCGATTTCTGAAGAGTCGGCTGCGGGTATCGAACAGACGTCGGCATCGGCTCAACAGTCAAACAGCACGATGCAGGAAGTCTCCGCAAGCTCAGAAGAACTGGCCCGTCTGGCAGAAGAACTGAACCAGCTGGTCGAGCGCTTCGAACTATAGGACTAGTAGAATAATAAGGAATTTAACCCGGATTGAGTGATCAGTTGATCGCCCCGTCCGGGTTTTACTGTGTGCAGGGCAGGAATGACATCAGTAGCAGAGGCTAAATGCAGTTGCGGAGGTCGTTTCGAGTCGAAGATGCAGTTATAAATCGTCTACTTATAGTTCAGATCAAACGGCTGGTACGGAAATGGAGTTAGAGTGATTCTAGTTATAGTTCAGGCGTCTCATTTAGATTAACTTGCCACTAGAAGGGGTCTAGAGGAAGCTTTGTGCGAGAAAAAGAATTAAGCTACAGCTAGAGGGGGCCTAATGATAGTTTAGCTTCATAGAAAGAAATAAACTACAGCTGAAAATGATCTTATTACAGTTACCCGTCATAAAAAATATCGGAACTAAAAGTAAAACAAGACTACTGTGAGTTCAGCAGCATGGCACTCTCCTAAGGTGCAGCTATACAGGCATAACGACTAGTATACCTTGAATTACTCGACTCAAAAAGCAGGTAAAGCTCTTGAAGAATGTAGAATCTGCTCAGGCAGATTCAACTGCCTATAGATACACAGAACTAGCCATGAAACTCTACTCCTTTTCGGACGTTTTTAGTGAAGAAAGTCTGGCCTTAACTAAAGAGTGTGCTAAGATAAGGGTGAATAGGTAGAACATAATCACTTTGAATGATGCTTTGCCAGAAAGCGTTACGGGAGGTCACACAATGAGTAGAGAAACAGAAGCAGTGGAAGTCATTATTGTTGGAGCGGGATTAGCCGGTTTATCAGCCGCCCGTGTGGTTGATGGCAGCGGACTGAGTTACAAAATTCTCGAGGCAACAGACCGGGCCGGAGGAAAAGTTTATTCAGGATGTAACGAGCTGGGAGAGTATCCTCTGGAACTGGGAGCACAGTTTGTCAATAAGGATATGACTGAGCTGACCAGGCTAATTGAAGAAAGCGGGATGCATTTAAAGCGTACCGTTTCGAAGCCAGACAGTGTCTATCTGCACGCAAAAACACGGACGGACGTTGGCGCGTTCATCGAATCCGTCGATGAAGAAATTGTTCATAGCGAGACTGACACGCGTCTGTCCCTTGCCCAGACGATAGAAGATTGGGTAGAAAACGAACAGGAAGAAGCAATAGCCAAGAGTTTTTTCACTGAGGAATCAACGGTTAGTACCGAGCACATTCTTGCCGAAAGCTTTCTCGAAACGATTGAGCGGTACGCGTCTGAACTGGATGATCTTACACATCAGGCATCCGGGCAGCTCACACAGGTAGTCGATTATCTTTCGTCTCAGCTGAAAGAAGAGATTTTGTTCAACCATCCAGTTGAATCTGTTGAGTATGAAGATGGACTATATACATTAAATACGAGCAATGGGAAGAGTCATCATGCCAAAGCCGTCATATTTGCGATTCCTCCAACGGCCGGAAGCCGCATTAAGTTTCAGGAAGAGTTGAAGACTTATTACGAGCCCCTTCTGACTAGCTACATCGATGGGTCAGTTATTAAAGTGTCTCTAACATATGAGCAACCATTCTGGCATCACTATGACATGAACGGGAAATCCGTTCCTGTAGAAGGAATCGTCTATGGTGATTACGATGGGCTGAGTGTTTCCGACTCTTCAAAGGAGGGAGACCATCCAAGATTGACTGCCTTTATTGGAGGAGATTTGGCGAAAGACTTGGTGGAGCGGTCAGAACAGGATCGTCATCAGTTTGTGCTGGATAGATTGAGAGACGTCCTGGGTGATCAGGTGGAGGAATACTTGGATTACAGAGAAAGCATCTGGGTCGACCATCCATATTATGGGGGAGGATATAGCGGGCAGGTGCATGTGGCGGGCTTACCGGAATCGCCTGATAAACTGCGAACGCCTTTTAAGTTATCTGTTTTTGCAAGTACAGAGTTGGCTGAAGCTTTTCCAGGCTTTATGGAAGGGGCACTCCGGTCAGGAAAGTCTGCAGCAGAGAAGATAATCGACCTGGTCGACCGGTCAGACAAACATTGACTTAGCTATAATAATGAACCAGCAAACATGATGATGAACAACTATAGATTTATGTTCATCATCATGTATCTTTTTCACAGACTTAGGCGTATGATGAGTGTAAATAATCAGATTAGAGATAAGGAGTGAGTAGAGATGAAGTTAAAGCGGAGTATTTTACTTGTGGCGGTCTTCCTTCTGACAGCCTGTGCGTCAGAATCCGACGGGGATATGAGCGATGAATCGACAGGGTATGACGGTGGAGGAACCGCGGTGACGGAAGAATCGGCCGATATGGATATGGGAGGAGAAATCGGGGAATCACCGGTGAGTTCAGGTGAACGGCTTATTGGAGAGAAAGTCATTCGAACGGCAAATATGGACTTTGAAACGGTCGAGTACTCTGAGACGGTTACTTATATTCGTGAAATGGTCACGCGACACGACGCATTTATCGAACATTCCTATGAATCCAGCCATACACCGGGCGGGGGAGCATCCAGACAATACAGAATGATTGATTATACCCTGCGTGTACCGACGGAACATCTGACGGCTTTTCTGAATGATTTGGAAGGTGTTCAGGCTCAGAAAATCAGTGAGCAGATTGGAACTGAGGATGTCACGCAGTTCTATAGAGATACTGAATCAAGAGTGCAAGTTCTGGAAAACAAGGAAGAACGTCTGAACGAGCTGCTGGATCGAGCCGAGACGATTGAAGAAATCATTCAGATCGAAGACAGTCTGAGTCAGACTATTGCAGAGCGAGAGCAGCTACAGTCCCAGCTGGACTACTTTGATGATCTAATCGACTATACTGTGGTGAGAATGACTATCACCGAACGCCCAAGAATTTCCGGTGACCGGGAAGAAGGACTCTCATTCCTTAGACGGGTGCAGGAAGCACTGACAGATTCATTCTTTGCCTTTTACTACATTGTGCAGGACATCATCATCTTCTTCATTTATGCGTTTCCTTATATTCTGGTACTCGGGCTGATTGGATTGGTCATCTGGCTTGTAGCTAAGCGTTTTAAACGTAGAAATTAAGTGGCTGACTATAAGAAGGTGAACTAACGGCCTATTCTAATTTCTAAAAGTAAAATAGTAGCTTCATTTTGTATAGATGTACAAAAGAGAGCTGCCATTTTACTTTTTTAATTTTTTAGAGTTGTTTGCTATGGAGATAATGGGCTTATTATTATACCCAGGGTTCTGACCTAGCTTTTTCTGCTGACTCGTGTCATGAACCGATTTGAGCAGCAGGGGAAATTACTCTTGGGCAGGAACTCAACTGGCATTTTTGCTTGAGTTGCCTGGCAAAGACTGTTTGGCCGGCAGCTCAGTTTGTTATGTTCAGTGAGTCCGGGTGTATGGGCAGTTGCACCTGAACCCAACAGAGAGACTAGCTGGAGTCTGGGGTCAAAAGTCATTAGACCTGGAACTCCAGATAAATTCCGAACTGAGTAACCGGTATACAATCGGTTAACCCATTACTCGCCGACTCAATTTTGTTCAGTTCACTCGCAAAGGAACTAAAAGCTTTTCAAGAAGGAACATATGCGCTCCCTAGCGCATATGAACAACTCAATAGAAGAATTTAGGGGCCTTTTTTTGATTACACTGCATTTGATTAGTGAAATAGAGGCAGATTACTTATAATTGAGTTAAGTGATTAGGTAACTCCCAATAATCTATGAAAAATTATGTTTCCCAAATTTCTCGTTGCTCGTATGATGATTTCTGTCGATGAAGGTAATATAATCCAATCATTGTCTGGATTAAACAGCTTTATAACAGATC
>NZ_BAAGIQ010000048.1:0-17058 GCF_054658175.1 Alkalibacterium sp. s-m-28 | reverse complement strand
GAGATACAGAGTGTTGGTCTGTTCTCGCTGATTATGTAGGCAAAAACCAAAAGTCAAGTAATAAGCATAAAAATGTGAAAAAATTTAAAAAAAGAAAATAAGTGGAGGGAAAACTCAAAAGAGAAAATCCTAAATCCACTTATATAGAGCATCTATAGTTTCCTAGGTGTCTCTTCATTTAATGAGGAGGATAATCTTCTGCACTTACTATCGACTTAAAACAACTTATGGTAAAATAAACTGGAAGTATTGAGGGGACGAGTATTGGCAGTAAATTTGATACAAGCCTAACTCACGACGTGATGGCCACTTATGTATTCGATTGCTGAAAAACAGGATCTGGAAGCAGAATGAGATAAAGGAGAAGCGATTGTGGTAAAGAAAAAAAGTAAACGCAAGCGAACCAGTTTGCTTCAACGGTCGGTTCTGATCATTCTGACCTTTACAGGCACTCTAGCCATACTGGCTTCTTCGATCGATAGCAGTCAGACTGATGAACAGAGCGAAGGATTTGCTGGAGACAGAACAGAGTTTATTCAAACAGTGGCAGCATATGCTGTGCCTCTGCAGGAAACTCACGGGATCTGGCCCAGTATCACCATTGCTCAGGCCATAGTTGAATCAAACTGGGGACAAAGCGGACTGGCTTTAAACGAACAGAATTATTTCGGTATCAAAGGGTCTTCAAGCCAGCCAGCTTATGCCACACTTGAGTATGAAGATGACTGGGTAGAAATCCAGGCCTCATTCAGAAGTTACGACTCACTTCAGGAATCAGTGGAGGATTACGCGGAACTTATTGCCGGGGGTACAAACTGGAACCCGGATCTCTACAGGCCTGTGATCGAAGCAGACACATACAGAGAAGCTGCATATGCGCTGAAAAAATCAGGGTATGCGACCGATCCGACCTATCCTGACAAACTGATAGAAATTGTCGAATTATACAATCTTGATCAGTATGATCGTTAAAATTATATAGTAAAGAGGGAATACTATGACAGACAAAAAATATCCGCAAGTTCGTACGCACTTATTCAAAGATTATATCGCAGTACCGGAAGTCATCAGAAAATCGAGCGGTATCCTGATCAACGGGAAACGATTCAAGGCTCTGATGTTCACTACAGACATTGCCCTGATCATGAACAACGATGCTGATGCGATCATGGCAGTCTATCCGTTTACACCGCATCCTGCGATTATTGAAGCTATTACATCTGTTTCAACCATACCCGTCATGGCAGGCATAGCCGGTGGAACCACCCAAGGGATCCGATCAGCTAATATGGCTCTCTTTGCCGAGTCTCATGGATGTAAAGCGGTCGTCATCAATGCTCCGACACCGACTGATACGATTGAGAAAATCAACGAAGTGATCGACATTCCAATCATACTTACAGTTGTATCTGAGTATACGGACATTGAAGAGAAAATCAAGGCTGGAGTGGACATCATCAATGTATCCGGTGCGTCAAAAACAAGCAAGATAGTAAGAAAATTAAGAGAAGCTTATCCGGACATTCCGATCATTGCGACAGGCGGTCCGACAAATGAAAGTATCCTCGAAACCATCGATGCCGGAGCTAATGCAATAACCTATACGCCACCATCAAATGGTGAGCTGTTCAGCCGCAAGATGATGGATTACAGAGAAAGAGAAAAAGACCGATTTGAAGAAGAAAAACTAATCTGATTTGAAGGAGTTGCTGAGTTGAATAATAGCAGAAGAACACCAAAGAACAGGAATACCAGACGATCGATCTGGATTGCAGTCGGAACCGTTATGGCTGTCGGAGGATGGATCGTCTATACAAACTGGCGAGAAGAGCAGCGGGCGATACAGCGTCAGGAAGACGTGGAGGCTGCAGTCGACTCTTACCTGACAGCAAAAACAGCATCCGACTTTGATACTTTTGTTTCCACATTATCAATTCAATCGGTATCTGAATCTGATTATACTGAAGAAGAACTTGCCGAGCGCTATGAAACGATTTTTCAGGGGATCGGTGCAAATGATCTGGCTGTTATGGATCAGGAGATTCTCCTAGATGAAGAAGCAGATCAGTATAGACTGACTTACACGCTTCGCATGGACACCGTCTTAGGGCGTCTGGATGACTTGAGATATGAGACAGTCATTCAGGAAACGGAAGACGACATAACACTTGAGTGGGCCCCCTCGCTTATACTGCCCGGCATGGAAGAAGGGGACAGCGTACGTGTGTCCTTTACAGAACCTGATAGAGGATCGATCTATGACCGGCATGGCAATCTTCTTGCTGGAGAAGGAGATGCCTATCAGGCTGGCTTGTATCCGGCATCTCTTGGAGAAGGGGACCAGCGAGCGACTAATCTCGACATAATCAGCGAGACATTCGATGTCAGTGTCGACCATCTTGAGAACCTGCTGAATCAGGCATGGGTGACAGATGAAAGTCTAGTGCCGTTCACAGTAGTTGAGGAAGGTGAGACTCCGGAAGTGACTGGGGTAAGGTATCAGCGTACCAGTGAAAGAGTCTATCCTTTAAATGAAGCAGCTGCGCACCTCGTTGGCTATATCGGTGAAGTGACGGCTGAAGACATTCAGGAAGATCCGACCCTGGCATCCGGACAGATCGTAGGGAAAGCCGGCCTTGAAGCCGTCTTTGACTCTCAGCTCAGAGGACATACTGGAGGCAAGATTTCAATAGTAGATACCAGTGACGAAGTAAAAGAAGTCATCATAGAAAACGAGCGACAAAATGGACAGTCCGTTCGTCTGACAATAGACAGTGATGTTCAAAGAGACCTCTTCGATTCATTTGAGAATGAACCGGGTGCAGGAGCGGTTATGCATCCATTGACAGGTGAGCTGCTGGCTCTAGTCAGTGCACCATCATACAGTCCGCAGTCCTTCACGAGAGGTATTTCTGCTGAAGAATATTCTGGCTACATGGATGATGAAAATACTCCTTTTGTAAATCGCTATACAAGTCGATACGCTCCCGGATCGACCTTTAAAATCCTGTCCTCTCTTATTCTTCTGGATGACGGCGGAATCGATCCTGATGAAACAAACCGGATCGAAGGCCTGCAGTGGTCACCTGATCTTCCAGGTTTTGGAAATCACAGCATTACGAGAGTCAGTGAAAGTGTGAGCGATGTCGACCTCGCAACAGCTCTAATTTATTCTGATAACATTTACTTTGCCATGGAAGCTCTGGATATGGGGGAAGAGGCCTTCACTGAGTCACTAAATCAACTCCCCTTTGGAGATAACCTTGATCTTCCTTTTGACATGACACCAGCACAGTTTGCTAACGATGATACCATTGACGGTGAAACGCTTCTTGCTGACACAGCATATGGACAGGGACAAGTCCTGATGAACCTCATTCATCAGCTGGTATTCTATTCACCGGTCGTCAACAACGGGCGGCTGACCTATCCGACAGTTCTGTTAAATGAACAGAGAGAAAATAGTGATCAGCTGTTCACTGATGAATCTGTCAGTATTGTAAGGGATGGTCTGATAGAGAGTGTAATGCATCCTAATGGAACAGCTCGTGGACTTCAGAATGTGAGCCACTCTACAGGAGCAAAAACAGGGACAGCAGAAGTCGCTGGAGAAGAAGGAAACGATACAAACGGCTTTTTATATGTGTTTGATGCAGATGATCAGACCTACTCGTTCGTTGGTTTTCTTGAAGGACAGAGAAGTGGAGATGTCATTGACCGGTTTGACACATTCCTTGATAATCTCAAACCCTCTATATCAGATTATGCCGTCAATTAAGGCAGTTTCGTGACAAGATGAAATACTTGTTGTATCCCTGATGTGTATATGATATATTGACTGTGTTTTTTGTATGAAAGGTTTTTAATAACAAAGGAGAAGTTATGAATAGTGACCCTTGGAGTATACAGCCCTTTATTGGGCCAATAATAATCATCATCAGTCTGATTGCAGTTCACGGCATACTGTCTGCAGCTGAAATAGCAATTGTTTCGATCAATCCCAATAAAATGATTGAGCGTTCTTTAGAAGGCAATAAAAAAGCAAATCGCGTCCTTAAAATACTGGATCAGGCGGATGCTTTTCTGACTACTATTCAGGTGGGCCTGATGCTCTCATCTTTACTGATCAGTGGAGCAGCTGTCTACTTTGTGAGTCTGATTTTCACAGCAGCAGATTTTCCATTTACTGAGAATCTGGCTACTGGAGTCCTGTTCAGTTCTCTGATCATGACTCCAATCGTTATTCTTCTGGGAGACAAGCTGCCAAAAGCGATTGCTGCTCAGAATCCTGACCAGACAGCCATGGCACTATCGGGTATGGTCTATGTCCTGCGTACAGTGACGCGACCTGTTGTATGGGTGATGGATCTTAGCTTGAGAGGCCTTAAACGCTTCCTGCCGATTAACTTCAAAATGAACGAGAAAGCTATCACCAGAGACGAATTCCGATCATTTCTTGAACACAGTCATCAGCATGAAGTCATCGATATTGATGAGTTTTCAATGCTGAAGGGTGTTCTGTCACTGGATAATAAAATCGCCCGCGAGGTAATGGTGCCAAGAACGGATGCATTCATGCTTGATTATGATGATCCGAACGAGGAGAATATTCAGAAAATGCTTGAAACCCCTCATTCGCGGGTCCCGTTGTACTTTGAAGACAAAGACAACATATTGGGTATCGTTCACGTCAAGAATCTGCTTAAGGAATCGAAAAACCAGCCCCTCTATTCGATCGACTTAAAGTCCATCAGTAACGAGCCGCTGTTTGTTCCTGAAACGATTTACATTGACGATCTTATTTTTCAGATGAAACGCACACAGAATCAGATGGCAATATTGAACGATGAATATGGTGGTGTTGTCGGGATCGTTACTCTTGAAGATCTGCTGGAAGAAATCGTTGGAGAAATTGATGATGAGTATGATGAGTCAAACAATTTAATTGAAGAAATAGACGAGATTCATTATAGTGTAGATGGAGCTACACCACTTGATGAATTTAATGAGTTCTTTGACACTACCATCGACTCTGAGGATGTAGACACGATTGCAGGATATTTCATCACAGAGTACGGCAGTATTCCAGATGAAGAAGAGTCGGCTTATATCGAAGTACAGCAGCTCCGTCTGACTGTAGATAAGATGGAAGGATCAAGGATCAGTAGTCTGATCATTGAAAAATTAACTGAAACAGAAGATGCTCAACATTCAAATGGAGCAGAAGAAGAGTCATAAGGGGATCGTTCACCTGTACTCTTTGAAACAGGCTGAGACAGATTCGCTGTCTTGGCCTCTATTCTTATTAATTTGTAAAGGTTAAGATTAATTGCGTGTCTAGCTTAAAGTGCCAGCCTCTCGAGAAAAAGATAAATTAACCCATTGGGCAGGAAGCTCTTCTGCCGGATACTCTGTCTCTACGCATTGGAAATGCTAGAGTCACAGCAATTCGGGGTTAAATTTCATCTACTCGCTATCGCTCGGTTGATCTCAAGTATATCTGTAAGAGCTGAAGCTCGAACAGATACTAAGGTATTTTCTTTTCGAGGCTGAACGGCACTCGAAGCTTTTCTTATTATCACAAGCAGAAAGGGAATCGATTAGTGGGATTAAATTGGGGAATACTTGCAGCAATATTTATCATCAATGTCGTATATGTCACT
Organism: Alkalibacterium sp. s-m-28; assembly: GCF_054658175.1. Taxonomy (NCBI): domain Bacteria; kingdom Bacillati; phylum Bacillota; class Bacilli; order Lactobacillales; family Carnobacteriaceae; genus Alkalibacterium; species Alkalibacterium sp. s-m-28. The sequence goes on along the minus strand of NZ_BAAGIQ010000048.1, from coordinate 11,395 downwards.
TTAAGCACGGTGAGACTGATGCTGACAATGAAAGGGTGCCAGTCAGTGGCTCCTTTCGTAGCCATGATTGAAGTTGCCATATATGTTGTAGGGCTCGGACTAGTGCTGGACAATCTGGATAATGTATTCAATGTCATTGTCTATGCAGTAGGATTCGGAGCTGGTATTTATGCTGGTATGAAAATAGAAGATAAATTGGCTCTAGGCTATATTCTCGTCACGACTATCGTACCTGAGAATGGCTGGGATGTCGCTGAAGAAATTCGCGGGAACGGGTATGGCGTGACGATTTCTCAAGCCTACGGACCTGAAGGCAACCGGTTTGTTCTGGAAATCCTCACTCCGCGTTCCAACGAAAGAGGCTTGTACAAGCTGATTCATGAAATTGAACCGAAGGCGTTTGTTATATCTTACGAACCTAAGTATATCAATGGCGGATTCTGGACAAAACGCATGAAAAATAATAAAGCTCAAGTGAAGAATAATCCACAGGAAAGTCCGTTCGTTGAAGAGTAAGAATTGGAGTGAAGTGACATGAGTAACTGGGTTCGACCGGGAAGTACGATCGGAATAATAGGTGGAGGAAGTGTAGCAAGACTGCTTGCTTTGTCAGCCAAAAAGCTTGGATATACAGTCGGACTGATCGATCCGGATGCAGACTGTCTGGCAAAATCAGCTTCAGACTGGTTTTTGAAAGCTGATTTGAATGATGAGAAAGCACTGCTCGATTTTGCAATGAAAAGCAATGTAGTTATCTATGAATCAGAAATTATCCACAATGATGCAATTAGAAAGATGATGAGAGCTGTTCCGGTGCCTCAAGGTGAAGAGATCCTATCTGTTTCTCAGGATCGGATGCTGCAGAAGGCATTCCTGGAGTCAGCGCGCGTAAATATCGCACCTTATGCTACAATCGTCTCGCTCGATGATATAAGAGAAGCCATCAATGGAATCGGCTTTCCGTGTGTACTTAAAGCAAACAGTGCTGATGAGCGGTTCAAGGATCATCTGATCCTTTATGATGAAAGTGACATTGACTCAGCAGAACCGTTTCTTAAACATGGAACGTGTGTGCTTGAAGCATGGATTCCAGCCGACAAGGAGCTCTGCCTGGGGATCCTCAAAGACAAGGAGGGCAGACTGTCTACTTACCCGGTGTGTGAACTGAGATACGTACGAAATGAATTTAACCATTCAATTGCTCCTGCACGGATAAGTGATGATATTGCAAAAGAAGTTGAACGTATCGGCATAAGTATTGCCGAACAGCTGGACTTCACAGGAGTGATAGCCGTTGAGCTGTTCAGCATTGAAAGTGGCGCACTGTATGTCAATGAAATTGTCGCACACCCACATCGGGGATGCCATTATACATTCAATTACTTGAATTTCTCTCAATACGATGCACACATTAAAGCTGTAACAGGATGGCCGCTGCGAATCGATACCTCAGTTGACCGGGCAATCATCATGCAGTCAGTGAAGCAGAAGCATCTTCAGTCAGCTTATACATTGGCACAAGTCAAGCCGGACTGGCAGTACACATTTTATGATAACAGGGGAAGCTCATCAACTGATGAGTGCGGCCATATAACTATTGAAACTGACAATATAGGAGACACACTAGACACATTAAGAGAATTTGTTGAGTAAGAGGACGGGCTTATGGTACGAAGAAGAAAAGTTGAAGAAAAAGCATATGATTTTATAAAAAATCAGATTACGACCAGCCAGTGGCTTGAGGGACGACAGATCAAGGAACTTGAAATCGCAGATGTACTTGAAGTTAGTCGCACGCCTATCAGGAATGCCTTTTTACGTCTGGAAGAAGAAGGTTTTGTGAGTATTCTTCCTAATAAAGGGGTGTTTGTGGCACAAACTGCTATCGATCTGAAAGGCCTAAAAGATAGACTGTACTATCTGGAGACTTTATTTCAGCATGTCCTGTATAGTATGGAACGAGCTGAAATTGATTTGTCCCGTGTCAGCTTTTCTACACTCACAGAGAAGATGCGAAAGACTATAGAGTTAGAGTCCGAGGAATTTGAGCAGCTGGAGAATCTATTCTGGAAGGCTGTTCTGGAACATCACGACAATATATACATGAACCAGTCGATCCTGCATACCCTTTATTCGATCTATGGAGCAGAGGGGCATGCACGGAACATTTTGAACCAGAGTCGTCAAGTGAAGCTATCCCATTATCAGAACATTTCAGATTTACTTGGAGAAAACAACTATGTCTACGCAAGGAGAGAAGTAAGGATCCTGCTTAACCAGCTTCTGATCAATCTGATTCAGGGCATTGACTAAATGGTTTTACAATACATGAAGAAGCATAAAATCCCTTTAGCCGACATGATTTGCCAGGCAGAGGGATTTTGTGCTGAAAAGGGGCGAACACCACATGACGAAAGTCCAAACTCTATGATAGAGGTGTGGAAAGAGCCCCTGGTTTTCTGTATAATAAGACAATGTATGAAGACTTGAAAGGATGAAGAAAGTGGTACTGCGAGACGATATATTAACAGGTATGAACCCCAAGCAAAAAGAGGCAGTCAAGCATACTGACGGACCTTTACTGATCATGGCAGGAGCAGGATCGGGTAAGACACGAGTACTGACCCACCGCATCTCTTATCTGATTCAGGAAAAAGGCGTCAGTCCATGGAATATCCTGGCTATCACTTTCACGAACAAGGCAGCGTCGGAGATGAAAAGCAGAGTAATCAAGCTGGTCGAGCATGGCGGAAGCGAAGTGTGGGTTTCGACTTTCCATTCGATGTGTGTACGGATTTTAAGAAGAGAAATCGACCGCATCGGCTACAGTTCATCGTTCACGATAGCTGACCCAGCTGAACAGCTCACATTGATGAAGAAAATACTTAAACGACTGAATATCGATCCGAAGAAATACAATCCGAGAGCGATTCTTGGAGAAATAAGCAACGCTAAGAACAAGCTGCAGGATGCAGCAGCATTTAGCAACGAAGCGCACGACTATTTCGGCAAAATAGTTGCTGACTGCTATACTCATTATCAGAGAGAACTGAGACAGTCAGAAACGGTCGACTTTGACGATCTGATCATGCTGACTGTCAGACTGTTCGAGGAGCATAAGGATGTTCTTGAATATTATCAGAGTAAATTCCAGTATATCCACGTGGATGAGTATCAGGATACCAACCATGCTCAGTACAAGCTCGTCAACCTCCTGGCTAGTCGACTGCGTAACTTATGTGTCGTAGGTGATGCGGACCAGAGCATCTACGGCTGGCGTGGAGCGGATATGGAGAATATCATGAACTTTGAACGGGACTACTCGGATGCAAAAGTCGTTCTGCTCGAACAGAACTACCGCTCGACACAGACCATTCTGAAAGCTGCGAACGCAGTCATATCCAACAACTTGAATCGTAAGAAGAAGAACCTCTGGACAGACAATGCCGGTGGAGACAAAGTAGTCTATTACCGAGGCGGAAATGAACACGAAGAATCAAGATACGTCGTTCAGCAGATTCAGAAAGAAATGGAAAGTGACCCGACTAAAGAATACGGGGACTTTGCTGTGCTGTACAGGACAAATGCTCAGTCACGTGTAATGGAAGAAACGCTGATCAAGACGAATATCCCATACAAAATGGTCGGTGGACATAAATTCTATGACCGTAAAGAAATCAAGGACACATTGGCTTACTTGACCCTGATCGCGAACCCTAAAGATAACTTGAGCTTTGCTAGAGTGGTCAACGAACCAAAAAGAGGCATCGGAAATACGACTGTCGACAAGCTGGCAGCTGCTGCGGAAGAAATGGGCTGGAGCCTGTACGATGCTGCGCTCAATGCGACGAGTATCAACTTGCCGGCACGTGCCGCTAAGAAGGTCGAAAGCTTTGCCATGATGATTCAGGATTTCCGCAAAATGTCTGAGTTTCTGTCGATTACAGAACTGACACAAGAAGTGCTGGATAAGTCTGAGTATCTGCCTACTTTGAAGAAAGAGCGGACACTTGAAGCTGAAACACGGGTAGAAAATATTCAGGAATTCCTGACCGTGACTAATCAGTATGACGAATCGGACCAGGAGGAAAAAAGCCTGATCGACTTCCTGACTGACCTGTCACTTATTTCCGATCTTGATAATCTGGAAGAAGAACCGACTAGTGAACTGACATTGATGACTTTACATGCAGCAAAAGGACTTGAATTTCCGATCGTCTTCCTGATCGGGATGGAAGAGGGGCTGTTCCCGCTATCCAGAGCAGAGCTGGAGGAAGAAGAAATGGAAGAAGAGAGACGACTGGCTTATGTCGGTATCACTCGTGCAGAAGAAAAACTTTATCTGACCAATGCATCAACACGTACGCTTTACGGACGTGTCCAGTCAAATAGAGCTTCCCGTTTTCTGGATGAAATCGATGCGGAAGCTGTTGAGCGTGAAGAATCAAACACGATCCGTCCTTTCTCCAATGGAATGTACAAGGGATTTGGAGGCAGTGCCAATGATCCGTTTGCTAAAACTGCAAAACGTGCAAGGCCACCGAAAGTTTCATCGCATCCGACTGGAAACAGCGGAGCTGAAAAACTGGAGTGGACCGTTGGAGACAAGGCGAAGCACAAGGTGTGGGGTGACGGTACCGTTGTGAAGGTCAGCGGAAAAGGAGACGACCTGCAGCTGGATATCGCTTTTCCAGGTATCGGGATCAAGCCGCTTCTGGCCAGTTTTGCTCCGATCGAGAAAGTATAATGTAATATAAATAAAATAAGAGAAAGAAGGATCAGCATGGTGTCTCATGAGAAATTTTTCGACCAGGCCAAGATACGTGTAGATGAACTGGTCAGCAAACTGGATCAGTACAGTCATGAATATTATGTGCTGGATCAGCCAACCATCCCCGATGAGGAATATGATAAGCTGTACCGTGAACTGGTTGAGCTGGAAGAGGCTTACCCGGAACTTATACAGAACAATTCTCCTACTCAAAGGGTAGGTGGAACATTGCTGGAAGGGTTCGAAAAAGTCGCTCACGACACCCCCATGCTCAGTCTTGACAATGCATTTTCAGAAGACGAGCTGATGGCCTTTGACCGGCGTGTCGCTCAACTAGTAGATGCCCCTTATTCTTATCACTGTGAGCTGAAGATCGACGGACTGGCTGTTTCGCTGAAATACGTGAACGGCAAACTTCAGCAGGCAGTTACGCGTGGAGACGGAACTGTGGGTGAAAATGTCACGGCTAATGTACGGACAATAAAATCGATTCCGTTGACACTGAAAAAGCCCCTGACGCTTGAAGCCAGAGGCGAAATCTACATGCCGAAATCATCATTTATTGCATTAAATGAAAAAAGAGAAGAACAGGGCGAGGCTGTCTTTGCCAATCCCCGTAATGCTGCTGCAGGCACATTGAGAAATCTTGACCCGAAAGTTACGGCGTCAAGAAATCTCAGCGTATTTCTTTACGCCCTGACTAACGTATCGGAACAGCCGGTCGACACTCAGGATGCTGCATTAACGATGCTTGACCAGCTCGGCCTGAAGACCAATCCTGAGCGAAAAGTTTTCGATTCGATGGGTGACGTATGGTCATTCATTGAAGATTATCAGGAAAAACGGACATCACTTCCCTATGAAATCGATGGGATCGTGATCAAGGTCAATGAACTGGTCAATCAGGAAAAAGCCGGCTATACAGTTAAAGCCCCACGCTGGGCTATAGCTTATAAATTTCCGGCAGAGGAAGCCCGTACAACGATTCGTGAAGTGGAATGGTCTGTCGGCCGGACTGGAGTCGTGACACCTACAGCAATCATGGATCCGGTTCAGCTGGCAGGGACAACTGTTCAGAGAGCCAGTCTGCACAACATCGATCTCATGATCGAAAAGGATATCAGACTAGGTGACACAGTAGTGGTCAGAAAAGCGGGAGACATCATTCCCGAAGTCATTAAGGTAGATGTGGACGAGAGAAGTGAGGACAGTGAGCCTTATGTCTTTCCAACACAATGTCCGGCCTGTGACAGCGAACTGATGCATCTTGAGGACGAAGTAGCCCTCAGATGTATGAATCCTTCCTGCAGTGCGCAGGCTAAAGAACGACTGAGCCATTTTGTTTCCAGGAATGCTATGAATATAGATGGACTGGGAGAACGAGTGGTAAGTCAGCTTTACGAAAAAGGATTGGTCAAAGACGTAGCCGATTTGTATTATCTTGAAAAAGAAGCACTGCTTGAACTGGACAAAATTGCTGATAAATCAGCGGACAACATGCTTAAAGCCATTGATGCTTCAAGGTCCAATTCACTTGAACGACTGATATTCGGACTCGGAATCAGACATGTCGGATCTAAAGCAGCCCGACTGCTGGCTGAAGAATTTGAATCGATCGATCATCTGAAGGCGGCGTCATTGGAATCCATCAGAGCTATCGAAGGCATCGGTGAAAAAATAGCAGACAGCATCCATTCATTTTTTGAGCTGGAAGAGGCCCAAGAACTGATTGACAAGCTCAAAAAAGCTGAAGTTAACATGACCTATACTGGGGTCAAACGAAAAGAAGTTGAAACAGATTCCATGTTTGCTGATAAAACAGTTGTCATTACAGGAAAGCTGGAACACTTTACACGAAACGAGTTAAAGGAAAAACTGATCGAATTAGGTGCAAAGGTAACTGGCAGTGTATCGAAAAATACAGATTATCTGATTGCTGGAGAAGAGGCTGGAAGCAAGCTGACAAAGGCTGAAAGTCTGGATGTGCCGATTATCGATGAAGCAACAGTAATAGAGGAGATTGAAAAATGAAAAGAAATGAGAGTGGTAGTCAGTGAAAAGTAAACGGCTAATAGGCATGCTGCTGACAAGTGCTTTGTTTCTGTCTGCCTGTGGATTCTTTCCGGATCCTGTCGATCCAAATCAGCCACCTGCTGAAAATGGTGAAATATCTGAAGAAGGTGAAGCTGACGGACAAGATGAAGAGTCATCCATTGTAGAAGTACAGATTGATTCTGAATATTACCGTCCTGTTGTCAGAGAAGACGGAACTTACGCTCCGAGCCAGTCGAGAGGGATTACTCGTCGACTGAATTCCAATTTGAATATGAGAACTTTCGAAAGTGATTTGATGCGTCATGCTCAGCGTTATTTTCCAACGAGTGATCATTTTTTCCAGGAAGGACAATTTATCCCATCCGCAACCATTAACAGCTGGCTGAGAAGACAGGAGCCTGTTGAAGAAGATGAGGATAACGAAGAAACAACAGAAGAAGCAAGTGAAGACCTCGGCTTGAATCCCGAAGACAATTCCGGAGAAGATTCGCAAGAGAGAAATCCCATATATTTAAGTTCTATTCTAGAACATAACTTTTATGAACAAACAGATGAAGGCCTTGAACTGGCCGGCATCAGCATTGGTCTTGCAATGAACTCTGTGGACTACTACGGTGATAATAGAGATCAGGAACAGATTATTCCTCTGGATGAGCTGCTTGAAGAAGGACAGGTCATGGCGGATCAGATCGTTTCTTACTTAAGAGAAATGGAAGATCTGGCAGATGTTCCGATCATGGTAGCTTTATTTGAGCAGTCCAGACGAGACAGCTTAGCACCAGGAACGTATTTCGCCGAAGGATTAAGTGATAGTGGCAGCGTTTCTGTAAACAGCTGGAATCGTATCAATGAAGATCGGCTCGTGTTCCCGCTGGAAGGCATGCAGAGTGCGGAAGGAAACAGTTTTGCTAATTTCCGTTCTGAAGTAGAAGGGTTCTTCCCTAATATCAGCGGAATTACAGGTGTCGGTCACTATATAGAGGAGCAGCTGGTTCATTTAGAGATCAATATCATGACTCAGTTTTATGGGAAAGGTGAAATCATTGCCTTTACTCAATTTGTCAATGAAGCAGCAGTCAATTTTCTGCCAGAAAATGTTCAAGTCGAAATCAGACTGGAATCTTTGAACGGAATGGAAGCTTTTCTCCAGAAAGACAGTGATGACCAGGAATATTACGTAATGATTTTCAATTAAAAACACGCAAATGTGGAAAGAAGGGATGAGCAAGATGGCAATAAACGAAGAAACAGTAAAGCAGGTTGCTAAACTGGCTAAGCTTGAGATTGGAGAAGAGGATATTCTTACATTTACAAAAAAAATGGACAGTATCATCGAAATGGTAGAGCAGCTGGAGGGACTGGATACGGAAGGCATTGAAGGCACGTATTATGGACTGAATCAGCACAACGTCTGGCGTGAAGATAAATCTGAAAACGGGACAGATAGAGAAGACCTGTTTAAAAACGTCAAGACCCATAAAGACGGCTACATTGAAGTGCCGGCAATGTTTGACAACGGAGGGAGTGAAGCTTAATGAATTTTCTGGATTTTACATTAGAAGAACTGCATGACAAACTCGTCAGTAAAGAACTGACAGCGGTCGACCTGGTTGAGGCATCCTATAAGCGTATTGAAGAAACCGACGAGCAAGTCGGTGCATTCCTGGCTCTCAGCAAGGAAGAAGCACTGCAGGCTGCTAGAGAAACAGATGAAAAAGGCATCGATCCGAATAATGTGTTAAGCGGACTGCCAGTTGGGATCAAAGATAACATCTTGACAAAAGGAGTAACCACAACGGCCTCTTCTAAAATGCTGGAAGACTTCGTTCCTATCTATGATGCGACAGCAACTGAAAAACTGAAGGAAGCAGGAATGATCTCAGTCGGGAAACTGAACATGGACGAATTTGCCATGGGCGGATCCACTGAAAACTCTGCATTCAAACTGACGCGTAACCCTTGGGATCTTTCTAAAGTTCCTGGTGGATCATCCGGTGGTTCAGCTGCGGCTGTAGCGGCTGGTCAAGTGCCTGTTTCACTCGGTTCAGATACCGGTGGGTCCGTCCGCGAACCGGCTGCCTTTACTGGACTGGTCGGGGTTAAACCAACATACGGACGTGTCTCTAGATACGGGCTGATTGCTTTCGGTTCAAGTCTGGATCAGATCGGTCCATTTACTAGAACAGTTAAGGATAATGCTCTGGTACTCAACGCAATAAGTGGACATGATCCAAAAGACTCTACATCTTACAGTGGAGAAACACCAGACTTTACTGATGGCATCGATAAAGGTGTAAAAGGTTTGCGTATTGGTGTACCGAAAGAGTACTTCAATGAAGACGCTCAAGAAATTGGTGTAATCGAATCAGTTCGTAAGGCTCTGAAAATTTATGAAGAACTGGGAGCGGAAATTGTTGAAGTCAGTCTGCCTCATTCACGTTATGGTGTTCCGGCCTACTATATCATCGCCTCTTCTGAAGCATCAAGTAACCTGCAACGTTTCGACGGGATCCGTTACGGCTACCGTTCAGAAAATGTCAACTCACTTGAAGACATTTACGTCAAGACCCGTTCAGAAGGATTTGGACCTGAAGTGAAACGTCGGATCATGCTTGGGACATTCTCCTTGAGTTCTGGCTTCTATGATGCGCACTTCAAGAAAGCAGCTCAGGCGAGGACTCTGATCAGAAACGATTTCGATACAGTCTTTAAAGATGTAGACGTGCTTGTAGCACCAACTACGACGACAACTGCATTTGAAATCGGTGGAAAAATAGACGATACACTTGCTATGTACATGTCTGATATTCTGACGGTTCCTGTGAACCTTGCAGGCGTGCCATCACTTTCCATCCCTTGCGGCTTTTCAAATGATATGCCGGTTGGTATGCAGATCATCAGTAAGCATTTTGATGAGCAGATGATGTATCGTGTCGCTTATGCATTTGAGAAAGAAACAGACTTCCACAAGAAAAAACCAGCATTCAAGGGAGGAGAATAAAGAATGAATTTAGAACCCGTAATTGGACTTGAAGTACACGTTGAACTGAAAACTGAATCAAAAATGTTTTCTCCATCCCCGGCTCACTTTGGTGCAGAACCAAATACGAACACAAATGTTATCGACTGGGGACACCCTGGTGTGCTTCCTGTTGTTAACAAAAAAGCAATCGAGTTTGGAATGAAAGCCGCACTCGCTTTGAACTGTGAAATCGCGACCCATACAAAATTTGACCGTAAGAACTATTTTTATCCAGACAATCCTAAGGCTTACCAGATTTCTCAATTTGACCAGCCGATCGGATATGACGGATGGATCGAAATCGAGGTCAAAGGTGAAAAGAAAAAAATCCGTATCGAACGGGTACACCTTGAAGAAGATGCTGGAAAAAACATGCACGGTGAGGACGGTTCATCTTATGTCGATCTGAACCGTCAGGGTACACCTCTGATCGAAATCGTTTCTGAAGCAGATATGCGCTCGCCTGAAGAAGCGTATGCTTACCTGGAGACACTGAAACAGCTGATTCAATTCACTGAAGTATCTGATGTGAAGATGCAGGAAGGATCAATGCGCTGTGATGCGAATATCTCCTTGCGTCCATTCGGTCAGGAAGAATTTGGAACAAAAGCTGAACTGAAGAACCTGAACTCCTTTACTTATGTCAGAAAAGGACTGGACTTTGAAATCAGCCGTCAGGAGAAAATCCTGAATGCGGGTGGTGCATTGGATCAGGAAACCAGACGTTACGATGAGTCAACGGGCAAAACGATCCTCATGCGTACGAAAGAAGGGTCAAGTGACTACCGTTACTTCCCTGAACCGGATATTCCAAATCTGGTCATCAGCGATGAATGGATCGATTCAGTCAGAGCCTCTCTGCCGGAAATGCCAAAAGAAAGACAGGCCCGCTATGTCAAAGAGTTCAATCTGCCTGAATACGATGCGGTTGTCCTGACAGCAACAGTTGAAATGTCCAACTTCTTCCAGAGAACAGTCGATAATGGTGCCGATCCTAAGCAGGCTTCAAACTGGCTGATGGGTGAAGTATCGGCTTACCTGAATAGTGAACAAGTCGAATTACTGGATACAGCTCTTACACCTGAATCACTGGCAGAAATGATCAACCTGATTGCTGACGGGACCATTTCGTCTAAAATTGCCAAGAAAGTCTTTAAAGAGCTTGTCACAAACGGCAGCACAGATGTAAAAGCTTTAGTAGAAGAAAAGGGCTGGGTTCAGTTAAGTGATCCATCTAAACTTCTTCCAATTATTACTGACACACTTGATAAAAATGAACAGTCCATCGAAGACTATAAGAACGGAAAAGACCGTGCATTAGGCTTCCTCGTCGGGCAAGTCATGAAACAGACAAGAGGTCAGGCCAACCCTGGAATGGTCAACAAATTATTGAAACAAGAGCTGGACAAAAGATAGATAGGAGTGAACTAGGAAACTCCAAGGAATAATTGGGGGAATAGCTCTTAAATGAGCATACAATTGATTGGTTTTTACAGCACTATTGGATTTATCTCGTCAAACAGGTTTTGGTTTGATGGTCTAGAAAA
>NZ_BAAGIQ010000047.1:0-17319 GCF_054658175.1 Alkalibacterium sp. s-m-28 | reverse complement strand
CTGAAAAGGGCGTTCTATTTGTGTGTCTTCTTACAGTGTTTCAAAGAAATTCATACCAGTGTTCCATTGCCTTCCTCCTACATGCTCGATTTAGAGGCTGCCCTGACGTAAAAAGGGCAAATTCAAAAGACAGCTTGCTTCAAAGAGTGAGTACTTATTTGTTGTCAAACTTTTGAAGCTGCTTGTTCAAGGCTTCCTCGAACTTAGACGTCAGAACTGGAGCATAGTACTCTCTGCTTTTAATCGTATCAGGTAGGTACTGCTGGGAGATCCAGTGGCTTTCAAAATTATGCGGGAACTGATAACCAATGCCGCTTCCCAGATCTTTTGCTCCTTTATAATGAGTATCTTTCAGATGATCCGGCACATCACCTGTTTTTCCTTCTCTAACATCTTGTATTGCTTGATCGATCGCGCTGATCGCACTATTTGATTTAGGAGATAGGCACATTTCGATGACAGCGTTGGCAAGAGGGATCCTGGCTTCGGGAAGCCCAATTTTTTCAGCAGCTTCTGTAGCCTGTACGGCTCTCGATACACCTGCAGGGTTTGCCAGACCGATATCTTCGTATGCAGTGACGATCAGCCGTCTGATCACCACTTTCAGTTCACCAGCCTCCAGAAGCCGTGCCAGGTAATGAAGTGCTGCATGTACGTCACTTCCCCGAATGGACTTCTGAAAGGCTGATATTGCATTATAATGAGCATCTCCATCTTTGTCATGAGTCAGGGATTTACGCTGGAGACATTCTTCTGCAATATCCAGTGTAATAACGGTGTTTCCATTATCATCTGAATCAGTAGACTTCACTGCCAGTTCCAGGGCATTCAGCGCACTTCTTAAATCGCCGTTAGTCACCCTTGAGAAATAATTTAGAACAGAGGGAGAGATAACTATAGATTCAGAACCCAGTCCATTTTCTTCGTCAGTCAGTGCCCGCTCCAATGCCGAGGTAATCTGAGTTTCAGACAAAGGTTTCAATTCAAATATCTGGGACCGACTTCTAATCGCAGGGTGGATGGAAATATATGGATTTTCGGTAGTCGCCCCAATCAGTACAATCCGACCATTCTCAAGATGTGGCAGCAGGAAATCCTGCTTAGGCTTATCGAGACGATGGACCTCATCCAATAGCAGGACTACTGTGCCGCTCATTTTAGCTTCCTCAACAACTATCTGCAGATCTTTTTTAGAATCTGTGGCAGCATTCAACGTGCGGAAAGCATACTTAGTCGAACCGGCAATTGCACTGGCAATACTTGTTTTTCCTATTCCGGGAGGACCATATAAAATCATGGATGACAGCTGTTTGGCCTTTACCATCCGCCATATGATTTTACCTTCTCCTACAAGATGTTCCTGACCGACAACCTGACTGATCGTCGTTGGACGCATACGATAGGCTAGTGGTTTATTCATAAAAGACTCCTTTATCACATAATTAGTATAAGTGACTAAAGTATAGCATGTTTGGACAGTGATTTAAACAATATCGAACAAAGGTTCGTGCTTGGATTTCTTTCTTTTTCCTAGGTTGACGCGAGGCTTTATGATAAGATAGTACTTGATATTAGTAAGTAAATCACTCAGTAAGGAAAGATTTGAATGAATATAAAACAGATAGTTACCGTTCACCATCTACAGGAATTGTATAAAAAAGGTTCGTTTGGAATTGAAAAAGAAGGATTAAGAACAACACGAGAAGGAGATCTGGCGCTCAGCCCTCACCCTGCGTTATTTGGAAGCCGGAAACACCACCCGTATATTCAGACGGATTTCAGTGAATCGCAACTGGAACTGGTGACTCCGCCTCAGAATACACTTAAGGAACAGTATAAGTGGCTTGAGGCTCTTCATGATGTGGTCAACCGCACGATTGATACGGAAGAGTTTGTCTGGCCGTTCAGTATGCCTAGTCGGCTTCCTGATGAGAAAAATATTCCGATCATCAAAGTCGAGGACAGGAAAGAAATAGAATACAGAGAGCAGCTTGCTGAAAAATATGGGAAGAAAAAACAGATGATCAGCGGTGTTCATTACAATTTCTCATTTTCCTCTGATTTTATGGACGCGCTGGCCAGTATTGCTGAGACACCAGAAAAGCTGACCAGCTGGAGTAATGATCTTTATCTCAAAATGTCCCGTAATTATTTGAGATATCAATGGATCCTGACTTACTTATTCGGTGCATCACCAGTTTCAGACGATACGTTTTCAAGTGACGATTCAAGACAGTACTACAGAAGTATAAGAAACAGTCCATTGGGCTATCACAACTCCTTCACCAACAAAGTCTCCTATCAGGCAATTGAGGAATATGTCAGAGACATCGAACACCTGGTTGAAGAGGGTACCTTGATAGAAGAACGTGAGTATTATGGCTCAGCTCGTCTGAGAGGAAAAGGAAAAGCAGTCCGCAACTTGATAAGCAGCGGGACGCGATACGTTGAATTCCGTTCATTCGATCTAAATCCATTCTCAAGACTGGGATTCTCTTATGAGCAGTCTCTGTTTACTCATCTCTTTCTAATGACGATGGTCTGGATGGATAAGGACAGTACGACAGAGGATGTCAAAACCGGTGCAGAAATGAATGAACAGACGGCCATGGAAGACCCGTTTGAGTCCTCCAGATTCAAAGAAGAGGGACAGTTCCTGCTTAACATGATGAAAGAGACTATTAATGCGCTGCATTTGAGTAGCGAGTACGATGCAGTCCTTGAGACGGCCCACAAGCTCTTGGATCATCCTGAACAAACCCTCTCTGCAAGAATTGTCAAAGAGCTGGAAAATGGGCGTTCCTTTATTGAGTACGGGATCAATCTGGGTCAGCAATATAAAGAGGTCTCCTTTGAGAAGCCATTTCTAGTCAAAGGCTTTACTGAAATGGAAATGAGTACTCAGCTGCTCTTGTTTGACGCATTGAAACTGGGGCTTGAAACGGAACTGCTGGACAGTCATGATCAGTTTTTGAAGCTGACTCACGGGGACAAGACCGAATACGTGAGAAACGGAAATATGACGTCTAAAGACACCTACATCTCTCACTGGATCATGGCTAACAAGACAGTTACCAAGAAAATTCTGAAAAATTATGGGTACAGAGTGCCTCATGGAGAAGAATTTGCATCAATAGAAGATGCTGTGAATGCGTATGCCCTGTTTGACCGGAAAGCAATCGTCGTCAAACCTAAAAGTACCAACTATGGGCTGGGCATCTCCATTTTTAAGCATCCTGCATCATATGAAGCATATTCAGAAGCTGTGCGTCTGGCTTTTGAAGAAGATGGGCAGATTCTGGTTGAAGACTACATTGAAGGAACAGAGTACCGGTTCGTTGTGATCGATGATAAGGTAGAAGCCGTTCTGCTGAGACAACCTGCAAACGTAACTGGTGACGGAAGACAGACGATTGAACAACTGATTCAGAAAAAGAACACGCATCCTTATCGAGGAATCAAGCACCGTGCCCCTCTTGAAAAAATAAAAATGGGGGAACTGGAGCGACTGATGCTCAAAGAACAAGGCTACACATTCGACAGTATTCCGGCTGAAGGTGAGCGCGTGCTGTTGAGAGAGAACTCCAACATTTCAACTGGCGGAGACTCTATAGATATGACTGACGATATGGACGAGTCCTACAAGAAACAGGCAGTAGAGATGGCTAAGGCCCTGGAAGTCAAAGTCACTGGTCTGGACCTGATCATTCCTGATATCGCTAAACCAAGTACCAAGGACAAGCCAGGTTATGTCGTCATCGAGGCCAACTTCAATCCGGCTATGCATATGCATGCATTCGTTCAGAAGGGCAAAGGACGTAATCTGACCAGGAAAGTCATTGATATGCTCTTTCCATCTATCGACCTATCATAAGACTGGAAGGGATATAAAATGAACAACTATATTTATCTTGATCATGCGGCAACGACTCCTGCGAGACCGGAAGTGATCGAAGCAATGACTGAAGCAATGCAGTTGCATTACGGGAATGCATCAAGTATTCATCAGATGGGTCGGACAAGTAAAGGTCTGCTGGAAGAAGCTCGGTCTGTCTTTGCTGCAAGCATCAATGCCTCACCAAACGAGATCGTCATTACAAGTGGAGGCACCGAAAGTGACAATATGGCTGTAGTCAAAACAGCAGAGAAATACGGCTATAAAGGAAAACATATTGTGACGACAAACGTTGAGCACCCAGCTGTCAGGCGCCCGTTAAATTATCTGAAAAATCAGGGCTTTGAAGTCACTGAATTAGCAGTAGACAGAAATGGGCTGATCAGTCTTGAGCAGGTGAAGGAAGCAGTCAGAGAAGACACGATACTGGTTTCAGTCATTTATGGAAATAATGAAATCGGCACGCTTATGCCGATAACTGAAATTGGACAGTACCTTGACGGCCTTGACCATAAAGTTGCCTTTCATACAGATGCCGTACAGGCTTATGGAACAGAAGACATCGATGTCAAAGAGCAGAAAATCGACCTGCTCTCCGTTTCATCTCATAAGATAAACGGGCCTAAGGGTATCGGGTTCCTGTTCATCAATGAAGAACTGCCTATTACTGGCTTGGTGCTAGGAGGAGAGCAGGAAAATAAGCGCAGAGCAGGAACGGAAAATATACCAGGTGTAATCGGATTCCAGCGTGCTGTAGAAATCAGACAGGCTGAAAAAAAGCGTATTAGAGAAGAATACCAGGCGTTAAAAAGCAGATGTCTGGCTGAACTCGATGCATCTGGTATCGATTATGAAGTAAATGGTTCGGTCGACCAGAGTTTGCCTCATATCTTAAGCCTTCATATTAAAGGTATTCCGGCAGACAAGCTGCTGATTCATCTTGATCTGGCCAGAATTGCAGTCTCTATCGGGTCAGCCTGTTCTGCTGGAAATGTCGATCCAAGTCCAGTTCTCGAAGCTCTTTACGGTTCTAACCATCCTGCCATCTCTGAAACGATTCGATTGAGTTTCGGCTATGGGGTCACGGAAGACGACTGCCGAACAGTTGTAGCGAAAATCAAAAAAGCAGTTGATTTTTTAGCTGAAACGTAAAATAATAGAAGTATAACGAGTGTCAGAGAGGATGTCGCCAATGGCTACACAGAAAAAAGACAGTCTGCTGGGAAGTAACACACATTACTCAGTCAATGACGAGGCTAAACGCTACACACTGAAAGACAACGGCTTTATGGAAACAAAGAACGGATCGTTTCAGTATGAACGGACTTTAAATATCCATGCCGTAGATAAGAAAGCACCAAAAATGAAAATTGTTATATCTAAAGATTTAAATGAACTGAAACTATCTGCAGTAACGGCTAACGGACTGAAAAAGATTGATCTCTATAAATCAGACCAGCTTTCAGAGGAAAGAACATTTGCAGAAAATATTCTTAAGAGTTTAGTTGAAGGAAAAGTTCTGACCGTTGTAGACTGAATCAGTTAAATGAGATGGCCTGAGGATCAATCTGTGATCCTCAGGCTTTCCTTTTGAACAGAGGCACTGGATAAAAGAAGTGACATTACTGTTTATTGTTATGAATAGGCAGTATAAGAGCATTATCGTGTATCAAGTCAGGTAGAAACTGCATCTAGGAAAGTTGTCATGATATCTCTCACTGTAACGGTATATAATGAACTACAATTAGACAGTTTTTAACGTAATTCCGAAAGAAGTCTCCCACTTCTAAGCGTATGGGTGCGAAGCACCAGTGAAAGTGGGAGATGAATTTCGGTCAAGCGATAGCTTGAAGTGGTAAATGTCGTTCTCATTTGGTATGCTTTGTGTATAGATGATAACCAAGTCTATATCTAGGCGACAATCAAGCCTACTGAGTATTCCTTGGCGTTAGCCAAGTAAAAGAAAACCTATGAGGCAGGGACTGCCTTTTGAGCCTACCCATATCCGATTCCTCTGTCTGCATGAAATCTGTGCAGACAAGAATGGAGTTCGTAGGAAGCCCCCACTTCAAAATCCGGAGGATTTAAGTGGTGGGTAGTTCACTGACAGCTTATTGATTTAGAGAATAGTTTACTTCCACTATAGAGACTCTAGTGGAAGTTTTACTACCTAAGAAGGCTTAAACTACAGCTATAGCCCTTCTGGTGACATTTTCCCAGACGATCGAATCTGTAAGGTATAACTAGATCGCGTCTAGTTATACCTGTTGGAAAAACTGAGCCATACAGGTCCAGCTAAATAGTCTGTAATGACAGATAATCAAGCGAATAACGGAACAAACTGACGACAGAACCGATACAGTTAAGGTAATCAATACCATATGAAACCTTATTTCATAAGAATCTCCTAAAAAAGTCCGGGATGACTTGATTTCTTCTTTTTAGTAAGTATAATGAAACAGACTGGAAACTTACGAACCTTCAATTCGTGCAAGTGTACAGAATTTAATTGAAATGATGGTGAAGTGATGACAAATGCTAACAGCAATACTAGAGTAGTCGTCGGAATGAGTGGTGGAGTAGATTCCTCTGTGACGGCGTTATTATTGAAAGAACAAGGCTACGATGTAGTCGGCGTATTTATGAAAAACTGGGATGATACTGACGAGAATGGGGTCTGTACGGCTACTGAAGACTACAAAGATGTCGCTCTGGTAGCGAACAAAATCGGCGTGCCCTATTATTCAATCAATTTTGAAAAAGAGTACTGGGACAAAGTCTTTTCTTACTTCCTTGAAGAATATAAAAGCGGGAGAACACCTAATCCTGATGTCATGTGTAACAAAGAAATCAAATTCAAGGCGTTCCTAGATTATGCTATGAGTCTGGGTGCAGACTATGTGGCTACGGGACACTATGCTAGAGTCAGACGCGAGGAAGATGGAACAACACATCTGTTAAGAGGAGTCGATTCCAATAAGGATCAGACTTACTTCCTTAATCAGCTGTCACAGGATCAGTTGTCCCGAGTGATGTTCCCTCTTGGTGAGATGGACAAAAGTGAAGTCAGAAAAATCGCTGAGGAAGCAGATCTGGCGACTGCCAGGAAAAAAGATTCGACTGGAATCTGCTTTATCGGAGAAAAGAACTTTAAAGAGTTCCTGATGAACTATCTTCCAGCTCAGCCTGGACAAATGGTGACTGAAGATGGTGATGTAATGGGGCAGCACGATGGATTGATGTACTACACGATCGGTCAGAGAAAAGGATTAGGTATTGGTGGAAACGGAACGTCTAATGAGCCATGGTTCGTTATCGGTAAAAATCTTGAAACTAACGAGCTGATCGTTGGACAAGGCTTTACTCATCCGCACCTGTATGCGACTCATCTGACAGCGAGTCAGTTTTCTTTTACAACGACTCAGGAGCTGCCTGAGACATTCGACTGTACAGCTAAGTTCAGATACCGCCAGACAGACGTCAAGGTTACGGTAGACTGGAACAAAGAAGATAATACGGCCGTTGTTACCTTCGATGAACCGGCCAGAGCGATCACACCCGGACAAGCTATTGTCTTTTATGATGGAGATGTCTGTCTTGGAGGCGGTCTGATCGATAAAGCATACAAGGAATCCGAACTGCTTCAATATATTTAAGACGCATTACTTAAGACCATGAGAAACTGACAGTCCCTGCCTGATTAATAGTGTCAGGGAGAATACTGGACCAGCTGCTCCTGGTCTTTTTTGCATTAATTGTCTATTGCTCTAGGACCTTTAGCCACAATGTGATCTCATCATTTATGATAGAAGTAAAATAAGGTATAATTAAAAGCGAACTTCGGAGGGAGGGGAACTTGTATGTATTTTTTTGAGAAGCATGGGATGGATGAGACGCAGACATTTAATTATGCTGAACTGATAAACAGTTCCTTTCCATTACATTTTCATAGAGCTTATGAAATTATCATAGTTGAACAAGGGGAAATGACTGTCAAGATCGAAGGGAAATCTTATTATCTTTCAGAAGACGAAGGAGTATTCATTTTTCCTAATCAGCTTCACGAACTGATTACTGAGAATCAGTCCCACTGCAGGCTCCTGATCTTTTCTCCTGAAATGGTCAAAGACTTTTATTCAATGTACAAGCATGCTGTTCCTGATAACAACACAATAACAGTGAATGCCGATATTAAAAAGGAGAATATGACGTCTGTTTTTTCACAGAAAAGCATTCTTTATAAATTCTGTGACGAACTTACACGATCCACGACTTTCAGTCAGCGGATCCTTCCGTCAAAAACAAAAATCATTCAAACTATTCTCCTTTACATTGAGGAGCATTACTATGAGGACTGCACCCTCAAGACGGTGGCTCAGGACATTCAGTACGACTATGCTTATCTTTCCAAGCTTTTTTACCAGTACACCGGTATGTCATTTACGGAATACTTGAACCGATACAGAATTACACAGGCGGTTTATTTTTTGAACAGCACAGACCTGCCAGTGAAGGAAATTGCGCATCAATGCGGCTACAATACATTAAGAACTTTCAATAGAAATTTTAAATTATATCAGTACAGTTCACCGACCGATTACAGAAACAAGCGCTAGACGGAGTGGTGAACAGGGATTTATCATCTGAATTACATAGAGAGGAGGGATCGGCATGCAGCAGAATCTTTTTGATAAAGGAAACGAACATTTTGTCACGGGTGAAGTATTATCCATCTACTATTCCAATCCCTCAAATTTTTATAAAGTGATGCTGATCAGCGTGAACGAATCGAGTGACACGCTCAAGGAGAAGGAACTGGTTATTACCGGGAATTTTGGTCAGATTCAGGAAGGGGATCAGTACAAATTTATCGGCAAGTGGACAGATCATCCGAAATATGGTGTTCAGTTTCAGTCGATTAAATATCTGAAAGAGAAACCATCCAGTGAAGAAGCGATTGTCGCTTATCTGTCAAGCCCGCGGTTCAAAGGAATCGGTAAAAAGAGTGCGCAGGCGGTGGTCAACCACTTAGGGATTCACTGTATCGACAGGATTTTGGAGGACGAGTCAGTTCTGGACACAATTCCAGAACTTAACAGCAAAAAAAGACAGCAGCTGATTACCGTGCTGGATAAGGAACAGGGCATGCAGAAAATAATCATTGCACTGAATGATTTCGGTCTCTCCAATCAGCTGGCCTATAAGGTATATCAGCGTTTCGAAGGCAATACGTTAAGTACGATACAGAAGAACCCGTATATCTTGATCGAAGAAATTGAAGGTATAGGATTTAACCGGGCGGATGCCATTGCTGAAGAAATGGGGATTGAAGGGGATTCGCTGGAAAGAATCAAAGCCGGCATCCTATATACGCTGGAAGAACAGACGATGAAAAGCGGGGATACATTTGTAGATGCGGAATATCTGCTGAAGCATACGATCGAAATCCTTGAAAAAAGTCGTCCGTTTTTGATCAATCCTGATAAAGTAGCAGAAGTCGTAATCGAACTGGTGGAAGATCAGGCAGTCATTAAAGACGAAACTCGGTTTTATCTCCCGTCACTTTATGCATCCGAGTGGGGCATTGCGAATGCATTCGACCGACTGCTCGATGAAGGAACAGATGATGAAGATGACAAACGTATCGATAAGGCCATCGATGAGTTTGAGTTCAGACGAAGCATTGCTCTGGGAGACTCTCAGAAAAAGGCTGTAAGAGATGCTCTGAAGTCCCCAGTATTTGTTCTGACAGGAGGGCCGGGGACAGGGAAGACGACTGTTCTCGAGGTCATTGTTTCTGTTTTTGCTGAACTGAATGAGTTGAGTCTGGATCCGGATGATTACAGTGGTCAACCATTTCCGGTGCTGTTGGCTGCTCCAACGGGACGAGCAGCAAAACGAATGAAAGAAACGACAGGCCTGCCTGCGTCAACTATCCATCGTCTGCTCGGGCTGACTGGATCTGATGATGAAGAAGAGTTGCAGGAATCAGAGAAAGTGTTAAAAGGCTCATTACTGATCATTGATGAAATGTCGATGGTAGACACATGGCTGGCCTATCAGTTGCTTAAAGCTGTTCCTGACGACATGAAAGTGATAATGGTCGGTGATAAGGACCAGCTTCCTTCAGTAGGACCCGGTCAGGTACTGAAGGATATCCTTGACAGTAATGTTGTTCCTTTTCAGGAGCTGACAGATATTTACCGACAGGGCATCGATTCGTCAATTGTTACGCTCGCCCATGAAATAAAAAAAGGCGCTCTTCCTGAAGATTTCAGTGAAAAGAAGCAGGACCGTAATTTTTTCACCTGCAGTACCCAGAAGGTTCAGGACGTCGTCACTCTGCTGGTCTCAAAAGCGATCGAAAAAGGATATACCTCTCAGCAGATACAGGTACTGGCACCTATCTATAAAGGCGCAGCAGGGATAAACGAACTGAACAAGCTTCTACAGAACCTGTTCAACCCTGGATCTAAACGAAAAAAAGAGGTCAAGCAGCCTGATGGTGTTTACCGGGTAGGGGACAAGGTGCTTCAGCTAGTCAACGATCCGGAAAGAAATGTATTTAACGGTGATATGGGATATATCGTAGGGATAGTTTCAGCTAAAGAATCAGAACTTAATGCGGAAGAACTCGTCATTGATTTCGATGGCACAGAAGTATCTTATCCTAGGGCGGAATGGAACAAGATTACCTTGGCTTACTGCTGTTCTGTACATAAATCACAGGGCAGTGAATATGATATGGTTATTCTGCCGCTAGTATTTGGCTATGGCAGGATGCTGAAAAAGGATATTGTCTATACTGCAATAACCCGAGCCAGTCAAACGCTGCTTCTATGTGGAGAGCGTCGGGCATTTGAAAAAAGCATCACTGAGCATACGACTTCCCGGCAGACATCTCTTGCAATGAGGCTTTCATCACTATCTGAAGAAAGCACACAAGAAAAAGAAGATAACTCAGATGGAGAACGCGATGATGAAGAAAAGAATGTTTACATCCTTACACCTGAAGCGGTCGACTCATTCAGTATCGATCCGATGATTGGCATGGAACAGTGTCAGCCCTAATAATAGCCCCCCTTGCGTCTGGAGTTCCTGTTAGCTGGGGGGCTGTAGCTGTAATTATAGGATTGTCAGACCCAGAAATGTTGTTTGATCGTATCGATTGTAATCGAGTGAGTATGTTTCTCTATAAGTTCGCCATCACGCTGGCCGTACTGAGGAG
The DNA here is from genome assembly GCF_054658175.1 of Alkalibacterium sp. s-m-28. Lineage (NCBI taxonomy): Bacteria > Bacillati > Bacillota > Bacilli > Lactobacillales > Carnobacteriaceae > Alkalibacterium > Alkalibacterium sp. s-m-28. The sequence goes on along the minus strand of NZ_BAAGIQ010000047.1, from coordinate 6,196 downwards.
TATCGAACATCAACGTACAGGACTTTACTCGGTAAGAATGCATCTTTTTATGAGACAGATGAGACTCACTGGATAATATTCTATATAAAATCTGAAGAAGTTCCAGGAAACTGAATTTTTCAGCAATCACGATATCGATGTACTGATCTTGCGGATCTGCCAGTGGATGAATCGGAATACCTCCGCCGAAATACTTATGGTTGGCACAGACGATAAGAAGAATTTCGTCGAATGACAGATTCAGACTTTCACTATGAATACTCATGGAAAATGATTTCTGAGCAAAATAGGCTGAAAGAACAGACAGTAAATAAGAAAACTTCCCAGTGGTCTGCTTTTTATTGTTATTATCAAGTTTGGCAATTACCATGCCGTCGATACCAAAACCCAAACTGTTTACTGCAATAAGATTTTCGGCTTCGGACACTCCTGTTATGACGTCAAGCTCTGTTTCTTCAGTTTTTGAGAGTATCCGTTCAAGAGATATTTCGATCGATCTGGATAAGTCATGAGAACGCGCAAAGTCATTTCCTGACCCAGTAGGCAGATAAGAAACGGCTCGTTTCTTAGCCGATCTGCAGATGCCTTCAACTACTTCATTTAATGTCCCGTCACCACCTACAGCAATGATAAGACAGTCGTCCGCCTTTTCATCTGAAAAAGTACAGGCGAGCTCTACCGCATGCCGCTTATATTGCGTTGTATGTATTTCATAAGTAAGAGAATACCTAAGCATATGGTTTCTAATTGCTTTTCTTGTATGTTTGCCTTTTCGTGAAAACTCGTTGACTATAAAAATTAGATGAGTATAATTGCCAGCCATTTCAGTCACCAACTCTATTTGATATAGCTATAGTATACGTTAAAATAAGATTTTTGTAAGGATATTTTGAGTTTAATAAGATTTTTGACAAACTGACCTGATAGTGGTTGTTACTTCTTTGCTAGACATGTTAAAATAGGCTAGTTGCAATCAAAATGAACAAATACCCTATTAGGAGGAATAAAATGTTACGAGTAGCAAAACGATACACATTGAGTGCGGTGGATTATGTCTATATCATTTTCGGGTCTTTTCTGACAGCTATAGCCTTCCAGGTCTTCCTGCTTCCAAATAATATCGTATCAGGAGGCGTATCTGGTCTGTCCATCGCAGCCAATGCCATGTTCGGATGGAGTCCGTCGCTGTTCCAGTATTCACTAAATATACCGCTGCTCGTACTCTGTTTTGTTCTTCTGGGAAAAGCTGCCGGGTATAAAACGATTCTCGGCAGCCTGCTGTTGCCCTTCTTTTTGAGCTTCATTGGTCACTTTCCTGCGCTGACTTCTGATCCACTTCTGGCGGCACTGTTCGGTGGGGGACTGACTGGACTGGGTGTCGGAATCGTATTCCGTGCAAAAGCGTCAACAGGAGGTACAAGCATAATTGTACAGATCCTTTATCAGTTCCTTCATTTGCAGCTGGGACTGAGCACCATCATGGTAGATGGTTTGGTGATCCTGATCGCTCTTCTGGTATTTGATGTAGAAACAGTCATGTATTCACTAATTGCTCTGTTCATCGTATCTCGTACGATTGACTTGGTTCAGCTCGGCTTTAACAGAAACAAAAATGTCTTCATTATCTCTGATAACCCACAGGATATCAGAGAAGAGATTCTGCACACGATGCAGCGCGGTGTTACAAATCTGGGCATTCGTGGTGGATATGGAAATACTGACAAGGAAATGCTGATGGCAGTAATTCAGGAAAGAGAATTCACTCTGCTTAAAGAAACCGTGCTTAAAGCTGATGCGGATGCATTCGTCGTGGCCATGCCGGCAAGCGAAGTGCTCGGAAGAGGGTTCAGCCTGGAAAAATACTTTATTCATCATGAGACAGACCGGACAGATGATGAATAAGATAGAAAAACTGTCAGGTCAAGCATATTGACTGGAGAAGGAAACTGCGCTATACTTTTATCAATTGAAAAGGTCATGCTGAAGGTATAAAAAGTTAGAGAGACATTCACTCCGGTGAAAGAATGTCAGAAGTCTTTGGTGCTCCCTTTTAACTCTGCATAAGAAATTATGCCGCTTTCTCGGCGTTAACGAGACTGAAGAGGTAATGACTGGCTGAATAGAAGTTATTGCAAACAAGGTGGTACCGCGTAATCACGTCCTTGTGTGCAGTAACTGTATTCAGTCTTTTTTTATGGCATTAAAAATTGAAAGGACGAGTCGAATGAAAAAATTAACTAGTGCAGAACTAAGACAGATGTATCTTGATTTCTTTAAAGAAAAGGGACATAAAATAGAAAAAAGTGCATCGCTGGTACCTGTGGAGGATCCCTCATTACTGTGGGTGAACTCCGGAGTAGCAACGATGAAGAAATATTTTGACGGTACGGTCAAACCTGAAAACCCACGCATTGCTAGTTCACAGAAGAGTATCAGAACAAACGATATTGAAAATGTCGGAGTAACTGCCAGACACCATACCTTATTTGAAATGCTTGGAAACTTTTCGATCGGTGATTACTTCAAGAAAGAAGCAATCATCTGGGCATGGGAATTTCTGACTGACGAGAAATGGATGGCGCTTGATCCGGAGAAACTTTATGTGACGATCTATCCGGATGATGAGGAAGCAGAACGGATCTGGAAAGAAGAAGTCGGACTCGATACATCTCATATCGTTAAAGAAGAAGGAAACTTCTGGGATATTGGTGAAGGCCCGTGTGGACCAAACTCTGAGATCTTCTATGACAGGGGAGAGGCCTTCAACGACCTCCCTGAAGGGCATGAAGAGAATTATCCTGGTGGAGAAAATGAACGCTGGCTTGAAATCTGGAACCTGGTCTTCTCGCAGTTCAATCATAAACCTAATGATGTCTATGACCCGCTTCCAAACAAGAACATCGATACAGGAATGGGTCTTGAACGTATGCTGTCCATTCTTCAGGACACACCAACTAACTTTGAAACAGATCTGTTCATGCCGATCATTGAACATGTAGAGGCTATTTCAGGCAAGTCCTATAAAGATAATGCAGAATCAAAAGTCAGCTTCAAAGTCATTGCCGATCATGTACGTGCATTGTCATTTGCGATCAGCGACGGCGCATTGCCTTCCAACGAAGGAAGAGGGTATGTCTTAAGACGACTGCTTAGAAGAAGTGTCATGCATGGCAGACGACTATCTATCGAGAAGCCTTTTCTCTCTGAACTTGTTCCTGTTGTGGCTTCGATCATGAAGGAACATTACCCAGAAGTTGATAATGCAGTCGAATTCATTTCAAAAGTAATTTTGAATGAAGAGGAACGTTTCCTTGAGACGCTGGCTGCCGGACTGGATAAAGTAAATGAACTGGTCGACACGTTAAAAGAAGCTGATCAGACTGTTTTATCTGGAAAAGATGTCTTCCAGCTATACGATACATTTGGATTCCCGGTGGAACTGACTGAAGAAGTTGTAAGTGAACAGAATCTGACAATCAATTATCCTGAATTTGAAGAAGAAATGTCTAAACAGAAAGAGCGGGCAAGAGCTGCACGTCAGGCTGAAGGATCGATGGCTGTTCAGTCTTCTCTGTTAAGTGATCTGAAAATCAAGAGTGAGTTCACTGGGTATACTGAAGACGAAGAAGTAAGCAAGCTGACGAGAATCATTAAAGACGAAGCTTTTGTTGACAGTGTGTCTTCCGGTGACTCAGCCAAGCTCATATTCAGTGCTTCTCCTTTCTATCCTGAAAAAGGTGGACAAGTTGGAGACAGCGGGCTGATATTGGACCAGAACAGCACCGTTCTGGCAGAAGTAAGTACAGTGAAATCCGGCCCAGATGGGCAGCCTGTTCATATCGCTTCAGTTAGACAGACTCTAGCTGTCGATCAGGAATACAAACTGGTTATTGACAGAAAACGTCGCAGGCTGATCGAACGAAATCATACAGCTACTCACCTTCTCCACCGGGCACTGAAAGATGTTCTGGGGGATCACGCTAATCAGGCAGGGTCATTAGTTGAAGAAAATCATCTGCGTTTTGACTTTACCCATTTTGGGCAAGTCACAGATGATGAGCTTAAGCAAATGGAACAAATCGTCAACGAAAAGATTCAGGAAAATCTTATTGTTGAAACTGTTGAGACTACACTTGAAAAGGCGAAGGAACTTGGAGCAATGGCACTGTTCGGAGAGAAATATGGGAAGAATGTCAGAGTAGTCATGATCGGTGATTTTTCTAAAGAGTTATGTGGAGGCACACATGTAAAAAGTACAGCGGAAATCGGGTTGTTTAAAATCACTTCTGAAGCTGGTATAGGAGCAGGCACAAGAAGAATTACTGCACTGACCAGCGAGGGAGCGTATCAGTGGATGGAAGAGCAGCTGAGAGTACTGAATGAAGCATCAAGATTAATGAAAGTTCAATCCGTTCATGAAGTCCCTTCCCGAATCGAAGGCCTGTTTAAAGAGCTTAAAGAATTGAACCAAGCCAACGAATCGCTGCATTCAAGGCGGGCTAATGCACAGGCGGAAGAAGTGTTTACTCGTGTACAGGACGCTGGCCAGTTGACATTTATTTCAGAAGAAATCAAGGCGAAAGATATGAGTCAGTTGAGACAACTTTCAGACAAGTGGAAACAGGAAGGATATTCCGATGTACTTGTTCTAGGCTTGAGAAACGAAGAAAAAGTCAACTTGATTGTTTCCATGAATCAGAAAGCAGTTGACCTGGGACTTAAGGCTGGAGATCTTATCAAGGCAATCTCTCCGTATGTGAACGGCGGCGGTGGAGGCCGACCGGACTTTGCTCAGGCAGGAGGAAAAAAACCTGAAGGTCTTGAGCAGGCATTATCAGAAGTATCTGACTGGATAAACGGACAGCTCAGTTAATAAAACATTATAATTCAACTCATATTTATTCCAATATATAAATGATATCTAGATTACATTGTACTTTGACCTCATTTCTAGTAAAATATAATCAGATAGAAACTTATGAAAACAGTTCAATAAGTTTTTTTACGGAAAGTATGGAGGGAACAACTAATGACTTCAAATGACCATACCGTTCGATTTAACGTTGAAAATGTTGACGAACACAGTGTAGAAGATACATTGAAATTAGTATACAGAGCTCTGGAAGAAAAAGGATATAATCCGATCAATCAGATTGTCGGCTATCTGCTGTCTGGAGATCCTGCTTATATTCCAAGACACAATGATGCGCGTAATCTGATAAAACGACATGAACGTGACGAAGTGCTGGAAGAACTGGTGACACATTACCTTAAGAGTGAGAAATAGATGAGGGTAATGGGTCTGGATGTCGGTTCCAAGACGGTCGGTGTTGCAGTCAGTGATCTTTTCGGATGGACCGCTCAGGGAATAGAGACGGTTCAGATCAGAGAAGCAAAAAATGAACTGGGATTCGATCGTCTGAAAGAGCTGATCGACGAATATGAGATAGAGAAAATAGTTGTAGGTCTTCCGAAAAATATGGATGGTTCGATCGGGAAGCGGGCAGAACAGTCCTTGTCCTACGGCGAACAGCTTGAAACTCTATTTGGACTTCCGGTAATCTATCAGGATGAACGTCTAACGACTATGCAGGCAACACGTATGCTGATTGAAGAGGGAAATACATCCAGAAAAAAAAGAAAAAAAGTAATAGACAAGCTGGCGGCAGTGATGATTCTTCAGAATTATCTCGATCAGCAGTCAAAATAATCGAGGAGGCACAAACATGACAAACGACCATAACCATGATCATGAACACGAGCACGAATATATTACAATCATAGATGAAGAGGGGAACGAAGATCTTTACGAAATTCTTTTCACTTTCGACTCTGAAGATTTTGACAAATCATACGTACTTGTCTTCCCATCAGGCACTAGTGAAGGAGAAGAAGTTGAATTATCAGCTTTTTCTTATAAAGAAGCAGACGGTGGACTGGAAGGTACACTGAGTGCTATCGAAACAGATGAAGAATGGGAAATGATCGAAGAGGTTCTCAATACATTCATCAGTGACGAAGAAGCCGATTAATTAATCGTAAAATCAGGATGGAGAAACTCTCCATCCTTTTTTTCGTGCGCCCGGCATGGGCGACAACTTGGTGGTGAAAGTCCACTACAGACTTGGCAGTAGGAACTGTTAGCGAAAGTCAAGGGTGTCCGCCGTGAGGCGGAATCTGAAGGAAGACGGACGCA
>NZ_BAAGIQ010000046.1:0-17588 GCF_054658175.1 Alkalibacterium sp. s-m-28 | reverse complement strand
CTTGGAAGTAGTTTGGTTGGTACCTACTATTTTGAACGAGATTTAGGGGAGGGGCAAGTGTTTTTTTGCTTTTCCTTGATATAACAACCATTGTAAGCAATTATTAAAAGAAAGTATTGACACTAACCAAGATTTATGGGGAGGAATAATTATGACAGATATTAAACTGATTGAAGCGTTGAGTAATGCACCTGGAGCACCGGGATTTGAGGATGAGGTCATTGACGTCGTTTTGAAGCACAAAGGAAGCTTGAAGGCAAAAAAGACAGTCTTAAAAATCTGTACCTTTATCCGAAAAATTATGATGCGTCCAAACCGACACTCATGCTGGATGCTCATTTAGACGAAGTCGGGTTTATTGTCAGCTACATAGACCAGAACGGCCTTTTAGGAATCGAAATGCTCGGACGCTGGGAGTGGTATAACGTTTCGGCTCACCTGTTCAAAGTTAGAAACAGAGAGGGCCAGTATATCAAAGGAATCGTGGGTTCCAAGCCTCCACACTTCCTGACACCGGAAGAACGGGATAGCGGCCTGACAATGAAAGACATGAAGCTAGATATCGGGGCGACTTCACGTGAAGAAGTCATGGATACGTTCGGTATCGAGGTCGGAGCGCCTATCGTTCCAGATGTCACGTTCGACTACAATGATAAAAATCAGACGATGCTAGGGAAAGCTTTTGACAACCGTCTGGGCTGTGCTGCAGTTATAGAAACATTGAAAGCTCTAGAAAACGAAGACTTACCAGTAAACGTGGTCGGTGCCCTGGCTGCTCAGGAAGAAGTCGGCTTAAGAGGAGCAACAGTAACTGCGAGACGAGTGGATCCTCAATTAGCTATTGTCTTTGAAGGGACGCCTTCTGACGATTATGCAAAACCGGTCGAATTGTCTCAAGCAAGAATGGGACATGGTCCGCAGATCAGGCACAAGGACAGCAGCTACATTGCCAATGAAGACTGGATCAGCTTGGCAAATAAAGTCAGCAAGACACACGCGATTCCTGTTCAGCATGCAGTGCGTGAAGGCGGCGGAACGAATGCCGGTCGTATTCATTTGAATAACTTAGGGGTGCCTGTGCTTGTCCTTGGTGTACCTAGCCGTTATGCCCATACGCATCACCTCTTCTCCTCTTTTGAGGACTTTAATCATACAGTCCAGCTGGCAGCTGAATCAATTAAAGCTATCGATCAGTCATTTTTCGACAAATTTGAAGTAGACTTTGATTAATCTCATATACGCTATAGAATAGAGAAAAAACAGTCTGTACCCTGTCATCGGTGTACAGACTGTTTTTGATAAATGTCCGGTGACTATCTGCGTACGACTATCACCAATAAATCAAAAAAAAAGACCTCACTCTAATTAAAGAATGAGATCTTTAGAAAACTAGTTGATTACTTAGTTTTGCGAACGCGCTCTTGAATACGAGCTGCTTTTCCGCGCAGGTTACGTAGGTAGTACAATTTAGCACGACGTACACGACCTTGACGTAGAACTTCGATCTTAGCTACACGTGGTGAATGTACTGGGAAAGTACGCTCAACGCCGACACCGTTTGAAATTTTACGAACAGTGTACATTTCGCTGATTCCTTGACCACGACGCTTGATTACTACGCCTTCAAAAAGCTGAATACGTTCACGTTCACCCTCGACGATACGCGCGTGTACACGAACAGTATCTCCGGGACGAAAATCTGGTAAATCAGAACGTAATTGTTCTTGTGTGATTGCCTCAATTAATGGATTCATTTGCCTTCTCCTCTCGCGCAACACTCTTAAGTACTTGTCTCAGCGGAATATTGCGTAATAAGAGTGGTTGCCCACTCAATTACTTACTTTAACATATTACGTTTTACGTGTAAAGGTTATTTCCTTGATTCGTGTAAAAAATTTACTGCTGGTCGGATTCCTGATCCAATTGAAACTCTTTGATCCACTGCTGTTCTTGCTTAGTCAGATCCCGGTCCTCCAGCATATCAGGTCGTCTGAAGTACGTTCGTTTGAGTGACTCTTTATGGCGCCATTCGTCTATTTTAGCGTGGTTCCCGCTCATCAGCACATCCGGCACACCCATGCCTTTATATTCAGCAGGACGAGTATAATGCGGATGTTCGAGCAGGCCGCTTGAATGTGAGTCAGTCTGAGCTGATGCGGCGTTACCTAGTACATTCGGAAGCAGACGGACTGAGGCATCGATCATGACCATAGCAGCCAGTTCGCCCCCTGTCAGGACGTAATCGCCAAGAGAGACCTCATCAGTCACCAGAGAACGAATACGCTCGTCATACCCCTCATAATGGCCGCAGAGAAACACGAGATGTTCTTCTTCTGAGAATTCTTCGGCCATTGCCTGATTGAATGGCTTCCCTGCCGGATCCATCAATATGACACGTTTTTTTGTTTCCGGTGAACGTTCCTCGATTGATTCCATAGCATCAAAGAGCGGTTCGGGTTTTAAAAGCATACCTGCGCCACCACCATACGGCGTATCATCAACAACCTGATGCTTGCCTTTACCGAATTGTCTGAAATTGACACGATTCACTTCAACGATTCCTTTATCGATGGCCCGACTGACGATCGAATGACCGAGCGGCCCGTCGAACATTTCTGGAAACAGCGTGACGACATCTATTTTCATTAGTCCAGCCCTTCCATTACGTGTACTCTTATGACACGGTTTTCTATATCGACATCCAGAATAACTGGTTCAATATAAGGAAGGAGCAGATCCTTCTGATTCTGACGCTGAACGACCCAGACATCATTCGCTCCCGGAGATAAGACTTCCTTGACTTTGCCTATTTCTTCATCTGTATCATTGTCGATGACGGTACAGCCGATTACTTCATGAATGTAGAATTCATTTTCAGGCAGATCCAGCAGCAAGTCTTCACCGACACGCAGGATACCTCCGACAAACTTCTGAACCTGATTGATGTTGTAGTAGTCTTCGAAAGTCAGGAGATCGAAATTCTTGTGCTGACGATGTGAACGGACAGTCAGCTCTTCCTTTTCCCCGTCCTTGCCGAACCAGGTCAAAGGCGCGCCTTCATAGTATCGTGCTTCAGGGGTATTCGTGATCGAAATGACCCGGACCTCCCCTTTCAGTCCATGGGTGTTCACAACTTTTCCTACGTCAAAATAATCCATTGCCCTGCTCCTCTCAGTATAGAAAAGCTTCACGTACCGTTTAGCCTCGAAGAAAATACCTTAGTATCTGTTCGAGCTTCAGCTCTTACAGATATACTAGAGATCGACCGAGCGATAGCGAGTAGAGGAAATGTGCCCCGAATTGCTGTGACTCTAGCATTTCAATGCGTAGAGACAGAGTATGCGGAAGAAGAGCATCCTGCGCAATGGGTAAATTTATCTTTTTCTCGAGAGGTTGGTACGTTAAGCTAGACAAAAACTTAATTTATCATAAAAATTCATAAAAAAAGGGATGCACTCTAAGAGCCATCCCGGTTGTTTACCTGCTATTTGTGACCATCAAGCCTGCATACCAGCAGAATGAGTTAGTCAACGATGGTCAGTCGTACACGTTTTGGGCCATCGAACTGAATGCTGTACACGATTGCTCGAATCGCTTTGGCAATACGTCCGCGTTTACCGATCACACGTCCGACATCATCCGAATGAACTTCCAGCATATACTCGTGGAACTCATCGGTGTCTTTCAAGTCCAGCTTGATGTCTTCAGGATGACTCACTAATGGCTCGACAATAGTTGTTATCAGCTCGCGCATTTCTTTATCAGTCATAATACCATCCTTCTTAAATAGACTCAGTATACAGAAGGAAGAAAAGAAGGCGCGCCATGACTGACACAACCCATTCTTTTCTTCTTCATTGATTCATTTAGTTAGACCAATTACTTGCTGTACTTCTCATCGTGGAATTTTTTCATGATTCCTTCTTTAGAAAGTAAGTTTTTAACTGTATCAGATGGTTTCGCGCCATCTTTCAACCATTTCATTACTAACTCTTCATCGATTTTAACTTCAGCTGGAGTTGATACAGGGTTGTATGTTCCAACTTGCTCGATAATGCGTCCATCACGTGGAGCACGAGAATCAGCAACAACTAAACGGTAAAAAGGATTTCTTTTAGTACCCATACGTTTCATACGAATTTTTACTGCCATTTGACTTGCACCTCCTGTTAAATTGTAAAGATATCTTTTATAAAGACCCTTTAATCTGAGTTTTGCTCTTAATCAAACTCACGATATGTATCATACCACGGGAAAAAAAGATTGTAAAGTGTTTTTTCTTTACAGAGTAAAATTTTCAGGAAACAAGTAACATCACTGTTCATGGTATACTGGTTCTATAAGAAAGGATGGGTCAGATGACAATAGAAGATCAGGATTTTATCATGCGACAAGTCAAACTGATGGCCAAAGGGATCGGTGTCTTCATGAGCCTGACCTCTTTGAAGGAACTGCTTAAACTGGAATTTTCTTTCGACGACGAACTGACTGATCGGGAAATCGACGGGATCATCTATCTGGCCCGTACTGAAGAACTGATTGATAGAAACATACTGTCGAAAAAAGAACTGGAAGAAGCATTAGGTGTCACATCTGAACGAGTGGATCAGCTTCTCAATAATGAAGCATCCCCCAATGGAAAAGAACGTGACATCCTCGAGCAGCTTATTGAAGACAATCAGTACTGGATGAATCAGGACGAAACAGACCTATAATAACAGCGTGTACTCTCCTCTGCTTACTTATTATTCTTTACCAACGTTATTTGACGTAGAACGGGAATGAAAAAGCCAGGACCATAAAGTCCTGACCTCTCCTGTTGACCCAATTACTTCTTGCGTCTGATTTTTTTCTTCTTTTTCTTCTTGTTGTTTTTCTTAGCCATGCCATTCAGTGCCATCTTACCGAGTTTACCTTTTACTCCGCCGCCCAACAGTTTATCAAGACCCGGCATGCCGCCCATGTTGCCTTTGGACATCTTGCTCATCATCTCTTTAGACTGCTTGAACTGCTTGATCAAGCGGTTGACTTCAGCGATGTCACGGCCAGATCCTTTGGCGATACGGCGTCTGCGCTTCTGTGACAGGATATCAGGATTTTCACGCTCTTCCGGTGTCATGGACAAAACGATCGCCTTCATATGTGCAATGTCTTTAGGATCCATCTGGAAATCAGCCATTCCTGGTACGTTGCTCATACCCGGAATCATTTTAAGGATGTCTTCCATCGGTCCCATATTGGTCATCTGATCCATCTGTTCGATGAAGTCATTGAAATCATAGCGGTTTTCACGCATTTTAGCGGCCATTTCTTCAGCACGCTCTTCATCGACTTCCTGCTGAGCACGTTCGATCAGTGTCAGAATGTCTCCCATACCAAGGATACGGTTAGCCATACGGTCTGGATAGAATGGTTCAAGCGCTTCAAGCTTCTCACCAGTACCGGTGAACTTGATTGGTTTATTTGTAACGGAACGAATCGACAGCGCAGCACCCCCGCGTGTGTCACCATCAAGTTTCGTCAGGATCACACTGGTAATGCCTAAACGGTCATTGAATGAATCTGCTACATTGACGGCGTCCTGACCAGTCATGGCATCCACCACAAGGAATATTTCGTGCGGATTGACGGCAGCTTTGATGTCTTCCAGTTCATTCATCAGGTTTTCGTCGATGTGAAGACGACCGGCCGTATCGATGATGACGACGTCGCGGTTCTCATCTTTTGCCTGCTGGATTCCCTTTTCAGCGATCTCGACAGGACTGACCTGGTCTCCCATACTGAAAACAGGGATATCCAAGTCGCGACCAAGTGTTTCCAGCTGATCGATCGCCGCTGGACGATAGATATCAGCTGCGACCATCATTGGTTTCTTGTTTTCGTGCTTGCGTAAATAATTTGCCAGTTTACCGGCAGTCGTTGTCTTACCTGCCCCTTGTAGACCGGTCATCATGTAGATGGTCGGTCCCTGACCTGGTTCGGCAAAAATGATTTTCTCCTGTTCGCCACCCATCAGTTCCGTCAGCTCGTCGTTAACGATCTTGACGACCTGCTGGCCACCATTCAGGCTTCCAAGTACTTCTTCACCTAACGATTTTTCTCGAACGGTCTTTACAAAATTTCTGACCACTTTATAGTTGACGTCGGCTTCCAGCAAGGCCAGTCTGACCTCTCGCATGACGTCTTTTACATCCGCCTCAGTAACTTTTCCTTTCTTACGCAGTCCGGAAAAGGCATCCTGCAGGCGTCCTGTTAATCCTTCAAAGGCCATACCTGTTTCATTCCTCTCTCATTGAATCCAGACTGATCGCGTCTATCAGCTCGTGCAGACGCGTGTCTGATGCATGCTTCTCTTGAGCATGCTCTTTTAATGTATCAACTGCATCCTGTTTCTTATCGAATTCTTCCACCAGATGCAGCTTGCTTTCATAGTCCTGTAAAATAACTTCAGAGCGTTTGATGTTGTCATATACAGCCTGGCGACTCACTGAAAAAGCATCCGCGATTTCACCCAGTGAATAGTCATCACCATAATATAACTTCATGTATTCCTGCTGCTTGGGCGTCAGGAGCGGATGATAGAATGCAAAGAGACTGTTCATACGCAGGGTTTTTTCCAGTTCCATAATCAGTGGTCACCTTTCTTCAGTTAAATCTCAGTTGTACAGTGAAATTAGTTTAATTGGTCTGCGCAATCAGTTCCTTGAACAGGCCGTAAGCGAATTTCTCAGTATCGAATGGATGAAGGTCATTCATCGTCTCACCCAGTCCGACGAATTTCACAGGGATACCCAGCTCTTTACCGATAGCCAGGACGATTCCCCCTTTAGCCGTTCCATCCATCTTGGTCAGAACGATACCTGTTACGTCTGTTGTTTCCTGAAAGATCTTGGCCTGGTTCAAAGCGTTCTGCCCAGTTGTAGCATCCAATACCAGCAGGGTTTCGTGCGGCGCATCTGGAATTTCTCTTGAAATGACGCGTTTCATCTTCTCAAGTTCGTTCATCAGATTCTTCTTGTTCTGAAGACGTCCTGCTGTATCGATCAGTAGGATGTCAGCGCCTGACTCACGAGCGGTCTTGATTCCATCGTAGACCACTGCCGCCGGATCTCCGCCTTGTTTGGTGGAAATGACTTCCGCTCCAACACGGTCTCCCCAGATATGCAGCTGTTCGATCGCTCCGGCACGGAAGGTGTCTCCCGCAACCATGACGACTTTCTTACCTTTATCGATATACTGATGAGCCATTTTCGCAATCGTCGTTGTTTTCCCGACGCCATTGACGCCGACAAAAAGAACAACTGTCAGCCCATCTGGATTCTCGTTGAATTCGTGATGATCCGGATTGCTTTCGCCGTACATGTCGACCATCGTCTGTACGATGACGCGCTCAGCATCTTTCATGCTTCTGACGTTCTCAACTTTTGATTCGTAGCGGAGTTTTTCAGCAATCTGCATGGTCGCTTCAAAGCCGACGTCTGATTCGATCAGCAGGTCTTCCAGTTCTTCGAAGAATTCCTCATCTTCATAGCGGAAGTTCGCAAGCAGTTCATTTAAACGGCGAGTGAACGACACACGGGATTTCTTCAGTCCTTTTTCGTACTGTTCGGTTTCTTTCTTGGTATCATCCGGTTCCAGTGTCGTATCTTCGGCAGCGGAGTCTTCAACAACTTCCTTGACGTCATCCTCGACTACTTCCTGTGATTCCGTCTGTTTTTCCGCCCCAGTAAAAGCGGATTTAATCTTGTCAAATAATCCCATAATGGATTCACTCTTTCTCTCACTTTTTATGACGCATATACAGTTAGTTTAACACATATTGTTCAATAGCATAAGCAACACCGTGCTCATCATTGGATTTAGTGACAATTTGAGCGGCGTCTTTGACGATATCTATCGCATTGGCCATCGCTACACCTGTACCGGCTGTCTGAACCATTGCCAGATCATTTTCCTGATCACCGATCGCCATCATCTCATCAAGAGAGATATCCAGCAGCTCGCTTAAAAGAATCAGGCCTTTCCCTTTGTCAACCGTCTTCGGGAGAACTTCAAGCAGATTGTCTCTAGACTTCATGATTGTATAACGGTCATGATACACCTGAGGGATATCCTTGATCTTTTGGTCCAGTTCCTCCTGGTGCCAGCACATGACAATCTTGTTGATGGCAAAGGATTCCGGGAAATTGACCATATCAAGCGGCTTGTATGGCAGAGCCTTCATATGCTTGTGGTACTGAGACGGCTTGCCTTCTGGATAAGATGGTTCATAGACTGTATCCAGATCAATAAAGTTGCACGGCAGGTCCAGGTCCTGACTCAACCGGTAGACGTCTTGAACATCTTCTTTAGATAAAGTGATTTCTCGAAGAGTTTCTCCAGTTCGTGTCCATTGGACCAGTCCGCCGTTATAGGTCAGACCCAGATCGCCTTCTTCTGTCAAATTGCATTCTTCCAGTATCGACAGCATGCCTTTGAGCGGGCGTCCAGTTACCAGGACGATTTTAACGCCCTGATCCTTGGCTTTCTGAATAGCACGTTTGTTTTCTTCTGATACCTGGTGGTCACTGTTCAACAGTGTACCGTCCAGGTCGATTGCGACTAGTTTGATTGACATAAGGTCCTCCTGTCAGGCTTGTTCGACGCGTTCATCCAGATCCTGAAGCTGAACGGATACCAGCTTGGACACGCCTTTCTCTTTCATAGTCACGCCGTAGAGCGAATCCGCTTCTTCCATGGTTCCCTTACGGTGCGTGATGACGATAAATTGAGTATCGGACGCAAATTCGTGCAGGTAACGTCCGAATCGGGTCACATTTGCTTCATCCAGAGCCGCTTCGGCCTCATCCAGAATACAGAATGGGATCGGACGGACCTGTATAATCGCAAAGAGCAGCGAAAGTGCTGTCAGGGCACGTTCCCCACCAGACAACAGACTTAGTGACTGCAGTTTCTTACCAGGCGGCTGTGCCACGATTTCGATCCCTGATTCCAGCAAGTCATCCGGATCGGTCAGGCGTAGTTCTGCCCGTCCCCCTCCGAACATACGTGGAAAGACGATCGCAAACTGATCTCTGACTTGACTGAATGTCTCGTAGAAACGTTTCTTGACTTCATTGTCCATCTGATCCATCGTGTCATACAGCTTTTCCTTCGCTTCAAGCAGATCCTGCTGCTGAGAGGCCAGGAATGAATGCCGTTCATGGACGCGCTCGTATTCCTCGATCGATCCGATATTGACCGGCCCGAGTTCTTCAATGCCTCGTTTGAGGAGTTTCACCCGTTTCTGCGTGTCTTCCCGGTCGATGTCGTCGGGCTGATTCAGCTTGGCTTCTTCGTAACTGATCGTATACTCTTCAGACAAGTAATCCAATAGATGGTCGATCGACACATCCAGTCTTGAGATCTGAATATCCAGCTGGTTTTTCTCGCCTTGAAGATTGGACCGTCGTTCCTGAAGGTCAGCTGTACGCTCTTCCAGATCATTTACGGCTCTGTCCAGTTCGCTGTGCTCGGTCTTCAGTTTCTGTTCCGATGTGCGCAGCTCGTCTGCTTCAGCATTCAGCTGAGAAAGGCGGGCATCCAGGTCTTCCTTGGATTCCAGTTCCTCACCGCGTTCCAGTTGATCAAGGTCTTCTTTAATTGCTGAGATGGCCTCTTCGACCTGAGTAATCTGATCAGCCAGACTGTCTCGGCGGGAACGGGTAGACGCGAGAGCTTCCCGGGCCTGGTTCCAGTCTTCCAGAATCTCACCTTGTTCGGCCTGGAGTCGTTCTTTCTGTTCTTCTCTGTTTTCTTTTTCATCCGAGAGCTGATCCATTTCAGCTTTCAGACGGACCAGCGTCTCATCTGCTTCTGTTCGCTTAGACTGAACGTCCTTAAGTTGCTCGGACAAGGTGATTTCTTCTGAGCTTGCTTCATTGACTTCAAAGAGCAGGCCTTTTTTCTCGCGCTCGAGACGTCTGACGGTCTCAGTCAGCTGAGACACTTCGTATTCCAGCTGCTTTTCAGCCAGACGCTTGTCTTCGCCCGACGCACGCAGGTCTTCCAGCTGTGCTGAAAGCTGTGTGCGCTGCTCCTGTTCTGTGCGGTTCTCTTCTTGTCTGAGTGACAAGGTCTTTTCCAGTTCGTCGATTTGAATGCGCAGCGCCTTCTCTTCTTTCTTCTGAGAAAAGAGGTGAGCGTTGGAGGAGCGCTTGCCGCCCCCGCCAGTCATGGATCCACCGGCATTCATCACGTCGCCTTCCAGACTCACGACACGGACACTGTACTGGACCGCTTTAGCGATCGCATTGGCCGACTGAAGGTCTTTGGCCACGATAGTCGATCCTAACAGGTTCTTCATCACAGAAGATACCTTGTCATCGTACTGGATCAGCTCACTGGCGATTCCGATGTAGCCGTCCGTGCTGCCGGCACGTGAAATGTGATGTCCGGCAACCGAACGCGGTTTAATCGTTGTCAACGGCAGGAAAGTCGCGCGTCCGGCACGCTTCTGTTTCAAGTGCTGGATCGCATCTCTTCCTGCTTTTTCGTCTTCGACAATAACGAACTGACTGGCTGCACCTAAAACGACATCGATCGCTTCCGTGTAGTCAGTCGGTACATCCATCATGTCTGCGACCGTTCCGACGATACCCTTCAATTGATTCTTTGCTGTCATGACGGCTTTGACACCAGCGAAGTAGCCGGCATAATTTTCCTGCATTTCAGCCAGACTCTGCTGTTTGGCCTGAGCCCGGTTCAGCTGCTGCTGGAGCTGACTGATGCGGGAGGCTTTCTGTCCATAAGATGATTCAATATCATCCAGACGTGTTTTAGTCTCTTTAAACGAGCGAAGCAGGTCGTCCAAGTCTGTCTTCAGTGCTTTTAGTTCTGCTTCCTTGTCTTTAAGTGACGCTTCGGTTTCAGCTAGTTTCTCAGTTATATCTCTGACCGCTTTGTTCTGCTTTTCTGACGACAGTGATGTCTGGTTCAGCTGTCTGGTCAGGTAGGTTTCTTCATTTTTTAAAGACGTCTTTTCCTGCATCGCCTCAATATAATCGGCACGCAAGGCTTCCATCGCTTCTTCCTTGTTTCCAAGGAGGCGTTTCAGCTGGTCTTCTTTCTGCGTGTAGTCCGTCTTCAGCTGGCTGACCTGTTCAGACTGATCCGCATAAATCTGCTTGACTTCGGCCATCTGCTGTTCCAGTTCAGACAGCTGACGCTCTTCACGTTCTAATAGTCCCTGTTTCTCGCTCAGGAAGGCATCCTGATGTTTTTCCTGTTCTTCAACAAGTCTTAAACTGGCTTCTGTCCGCTCGATTTGCTTGATGGACTCGATATGCTGGTCATGAATAGCGTCCCGTCTGGTCTCGACCTCATGGAGCGCTTGTTTCTTCTCTTTAATGACCTGAGTATTCGAATCGATCTCCTGAGTCAGCTGCAGAACATGCTTGGAATATTGTTCGGCTTGTTCCTTACTGCTTTTCTGATCCTGAACGTACTCGTCGATCTTCATGACCGACAGAGCAATATCCAGATCCGTCAGTTCTTCCTTCTGTTTCACGAAGCTTTCCGCAATGTCTTTCTGCTCTTTAAGCGGCTCAAGCTGAGCCGTCAGTTCATACAAAATATCCTGAACTCGGTCCAGATTGTCCTGTGTCTCAAACAGCTTGCGTTCAGCCTTTAGTTTTTGAGTCTTATACTTAAAGACACCGGCCGCTTCTTCAAAGATTGCCCGGCGGTCTTCGGCCTTGCTGTTGAAAATGGCTTCAACCTGTCCCTGAGAGATGATGGAAAAGGACTCTTTTCCTAAACCGGAATCCATGAACAGATCCACGATATCTTTCAGCCGGCAGTTTTCCTTGTTGATGAGGTAGTCGCTGTCTCCGTTACGGTTGATTCGGCGGGTTACACTGACCTCTTCGAATTCCACAGGAAGAAAGCCATCCTGATTGTCTAAAACCAGGGTGACTTCCGCAATGTTTATTGACTTTCTCAGATCCGTACCGGAAAAGATTACGTCATGCATCCGGCCGCCCCGTAAGGTCTTGGCTGACTGTTCACCCATGACCCAGCGGATCGCCTCGATAATGTTCGACTTGCCGCTCCCGTTCGGACCGACTACCGCCGTGATCCCTTCCGTAAAGTCCAGAACCGTCTTGTCGGCAAAAGACTTGAACCCTTTAATTTCTAATCGTTTTAATTGCACGTGATCGTCTCTCCTTCATAGTATTCGACTGACGCATGAACACTACGACTCATTCGATTCTTCCAGCATATCAAGCGCCACTTTCGCTGCGGCCTGTTCTGCTGCTTTCTTGGAGCGTCCCACACCTTTTCCAAAAAGATCGCCTTCGACATTGACTTCAACGACGAATTCTTTCTGATGGTCGGGACCTCTTTTGTCCACTACTGTGTACTCGATCGTCACTACACCATTACGCTGCAGCAACTCCTGTAAAGCCGTCTTGTGATCCATCCCATGAGAGAAAGCACCGGAATCAATTTTTGGAAATAAAATGGCTTTTAAAATGTCTTTTACAACATCCATTCCCTGATCCACAAATACCGCACCAATGAATGCTTCGAACACATCACACAAAAGTGACGGGCGTGTCCGGCCGTTCATCTGTTCTTCCCCTTTGCCCAGACGTACAAACTGATGAAGATTGTACTCCTTGGCCAGTTTAGCCAGACTCTCCGCTCGTACGATCGACGCACGCATGCGAGTTAGCTGACCTTCAGGATGATTCGGGTATTTATGATAGAGATATTCCGACACGGTCACTTCAAGTACCGCATCGCCTAAAAATTCAAGCCGTTCCAAATTTCTGATCTGTTCGTCACGATGATCATTCGCATAGGATGAATGGGTAAACGCCTCGATCAAAACTGACCGGTCATTGAACGTCACACCAAACTGATCGTAAACATGCTGAACCAACTTTTTCATAAACTTATTCACCTCACTTAACCAATACCCCTTTAGTATACTTGATTTTATGCGAAAAATAAACACACGGTCGCATCAAGATAGGGATTTTCTGAAATATTGTATTCAGATTTTTTAATCTAGAGCAAGCATCAAGAAATATAAAAAATAATATAACTGAAAATATAGTTTATAATCATCCGTTGAAGACCTTTTCATGATATAATAATTAAAATTAATTTAGTTATGGAGTGAGTAGATATGTCAAATTTAGTTTTAGGACTTGATATAGGGATTTCAAGTGTTGGATGGGGAATCATTGACAAAGACACTAATGAAGTAGTTGATGCAGGTGTTCGTCTGTTTGAAGAAGCAACTCGGAATGCAAATGAAGAAAGAAGAAGTTTTAGAGGCGCCCGGAGACTGAAGCGGCGACGTAAACATAGACTTGAACGAGCAAAGGAATTTTTAGAGTCTAATGGCTTATCTTGTGAAGGAATACATAACATTGATCCCTATAAGAGTAGATATTATGGACTTAGAAAAGAAATTTCAGAAAAAGAATTAGCTGCAGCTCTCTACCATCTCATTAAAAGACGTGGGACAACAATCGATACACCGGAAGAAGATGAAAAGACTTCGGGAAGTGAATTATCGACGAAAGAACAACTTAAAAGAAATGCAAAAAAACTGGAGGATCACTATATTATCGACATCCAGTATGCCAAGTTGAAAAATAATGAACCAGTAAGAAATCACACGAATCGCTTTAAAACGAGTGATTATATTGATGAGGCAAAAGCTTTATTGGATTTTCAGCGTCAGTTCCATAAGCAGATTGATGATGAATTTGTTGAAGGCATTATTGAACTAATCAATAATCGCCGGCAGTATTATGAAGGTCCAGGTTCCAAGAAATCTCCTACCCCTTATGGTGAATGGTTTTTCGATGAAAATGGCATCCTTCAACACGAAACAATGATTAACAAGATGCGTGGACGAGGGACTTATTTTACTGATGAACTGCGTATTCCCAAAAAAGCTTATACAGCTGAATTATTTAATCTGCTTAACGACCTGAATAACTTAAGGTTCCCTGGCGATGAAACTGGAGAGATGGATTCACTTTCTAGAGAGCAGAAAGAGTATCTGATTGACAACTATGCTAAAAAAGGAAAAAAAGTTACACTTAAAAACATTGCAAAGCTTATAGGTATATCTAATGAGTTGGATATCAAAGGTGCAAGAGTGGATTTAAAATCAAATAAGCCTATTTTTACAGAATTTTCAGGATTTAAAAAGCTGAAATCTTTATTGAAAGAGGTCTCCATCCCCTCTTCATTTTTTGAAAATAGAGATTTACTGGATGAGATTGCCGAAATACTCACTGCTGAAAAAAGTCTGACCCGTCGCGAAGAACAATTGACTCAATTATTTAGAGAAACGTTTGAAGAGGATTTGGCGGAAGTTACACAGGCACTAGTTCAAGATACCTCTTTCAAGGAATACCATGCCTTATCTAAAAAAGGAATGGAGCTTATTTTACCTGAACTTTGGGAAACTAACAAAAACCAGATGGTCCTCTTCACTGAGCATGGATTAGGTAAAAGCCGTCTGGAAAACCTTCAAAAAGGACCGCATATTCAGTTTGATGATGAGGCTATTTTAAGTACAGTAGCCAAACGTGCTCACCGGGAAGCAATTAAAATTACGAATGCAGTTAGAAAACAGTATGGAGAATTAGCCTATGTTGTAGTAGAAATGGCAAGAGAGAAAAATAGTGACGATGAGAAGAAAAAATACAGAGATTTCCAGAAGAAACAAGGCGACTTCGAGAAGAAAATGGCTAAGCTGCTTGATGTGAAAGAACTTAAGGACCTGAAACTTTCCGGCAAGCAAATGATGGCACTGAAGCTGATGGATCAGCAGGATTACAAGTGTATTTACAGTGGACGGCAGATCTTGCCTCAGGACATAAAAAATGATCCGACGCGCTTTGAGATCGATCACATCATTCCACTTTCCTACTCTTTCGATGACAGCCAGCAGAATAAAGTTCTGTGCTACAGAGCAGAGAACCAGGATAAAGGTCAGCTTACTCCCTTCCAATACTTTTCAAGTGGAAAAGCAAAGCGGTCGTTTGAAGAATACAGAGTGGACTGCACTAATCTGTTCAAATGTAAGAAATTGTCTAAGCATAAACTGAATTATCTATTAGAGCAAAGAGATGTACAGCGGGATCCGGAAATTCAGAAAGAATTTATCAATAGAAATTTAGTAGATACACGTTATGCTATGCGCAGCTTTTCTTCTAACCTCAGAACTTTTTATATGAATAATGAGATCGATACAAAAGTCTTATCTATCAGAGGCAGTTTCACTTCTGCATTAAGAAGGCGGGCTAGATTGAACAAGGACAGAGATGAAAGTCATGCCCACCATGCTATCGATGCACTGATTGTGGCGGCTATTGGAGCGACCCCTATCTTGAAGCAGCTGAATGCTGTAGACTTCAACCGAGAAGGCATTGTCGTAGACAAAGAAACGGGAGAAGTGTTATCAGAAGACAAAATCTTCGGCTCCCCGACTCTCAAGTTCATAAACAGCTTGAGAAGCATGGAGAACAAAGTGAAGTACTCACATAAGGTTGATAGAAAACCAAACAGAACAATGACTAATCAGACACTCTACTCCACTCGAGAAAAAGGTGGAGAGAAATATACGGTTGGAAAAGTGAAAAACATTTATGAGTTAGACAAAAAAGGCTTTGCTGCATTGAAGAAAAGAATTGACAAAAACCCGGACAATTTCCTAATGGCTCAGCATGATCCAAAAACTTGGGAATTAGTCATGAAAGTTATCGAAGAACATAAACATGCAGAAAACCCATTCCAAGATTACTTTAATGAGCATGGCTTTATACTCAAAGACGGAAAAGTACCGGTTAAGAGTTTGAAGTATCTGGATAGTAAATTAGGCATTCATGTTGACATAACGGATAAATACCCAGGTGCCAAGAAAGATGTGGTTCTTCTTAGTCGTAAAAGTATACGTATCGATGTTTATAAAAATGACGAAGGTAAGTATAAATATTTAGGGGTTCCTTATAACTGGTTCAAAAAAGTGGCTAATGAATATGTGCTTGATTTAGACAAGTATTACGGGAAAGATGGCCTGGCAGCTCCATACAAGAATATAGATGAGTCGTTTGAGTTTCAGTACAGTTTTTATAAGAATGATCGGATTTCGTATGATAAGTACGAGAAGATAGTTAACCCAGAAACTGGTGAGAAGGAAAGTAAGTTGATTCATTATGATAAGTTGTTTAGGGGAGATAATAATCCTAGAAATAATCAAATTGAAGTAGAAGATATTAGATTCAGGTCTAAGGCGCAACAAATGCCTTCCATTGGACCGTTATTTAATATAAAAAAATACTCAGTTGATATTTTAGGTAATGAATACTTGATCAATAAAGAAGAATTCAAGGATAAAATTAAAGCAATTTAAAATAGAGGGTTTACATCTGTCTCCTTTCTTGGTAATATAAAGTTGTCCTCGACGGAGGACTCCTTTATACCAAAGGTTGAGAGAACCTACCAAAAAAAGGCTTTATGCCGAAATCACAGATGAAAGCCCCTTAATTGGGGCTTTTTCTGTATACAAAATTAGTTTAAGGGGTGAAATATAATGAGCTGGCGCATCGTATATATAGAAAAAGCAGATCAATTACGTCTATATTTGGATAACTTAAAAGTGATCAGAGATGAGTCGGAAATACTTATCCCTCTTTCGGATATTCATACAATCATTGTTGATAATCAGCAGACCATAGTGACTGCTCGAATCATAAATAAATTAGCAAAGTACCATATATTAATGGTTTTCTGTGATGAAAAGCACCTGCCGAATACATATATCCTATCCCCTCATAGTCATCATCAATCTTCTAAAATTCTTAAAAAACAAATCAGTTGGACAGAACAGATCAAACAACTTATGTGGCAACAGATCATTCAAATTAAGATCTATAATCAAGCATCCGTATTAAATCATTTAAAAAAGGATGATAAGGTGATTCATCAGTTATTTGAGTTAGGCGAAACGGTCCAATTAGCCGATCGCACAAACCGTGAAGGACATGCAGCTAAACTGTATTTTAAAACACTATTTGGGAACTCCTTCATTAGAGATCGAGACAGCCTTGACGGAATCAATTCAGGATTAAATTACGGTTATATCGTCTTGAGATCAACAGTTGCTCGAAGCATTATTGCTCATGGTCTCCACCCCGCTTTAGGAATTGGTCACATTAATCAGTATAACGCCTTCAATCTGGCAGATGATCTAATCGAACCTTTCAGACCTATTGTTGATTTATGGATCAGTATCTTAATGAGTGAAAAAGATTATTTAGATAAACAGACGAAACAGAAATTGGTGTATTTGATCAGTAACTGTAGAAAAGCATTCTATACCGATAAAAAAGAGGCGGAAAAAGGCAATGTGATCCAGCAGACGTGAATACACTGCTGGATCACATTGCTTTTTTTCTTGTCAAATGTCTCCAGCAAAGGTAAAATAAGGAAACGTATACAAATCTGACAGAAAGAAAGAGAGAAAAGGCGACAGCATTGGAGTTCACGCTCCCCTGTCTTCTTTTCTCTCTCAC